>NZ_JBEOUW010000012.1:0-217428 GCF_040303045.1 Kitasatospora sp. NPDC096140 | reverse complement strand
CCCTTCGCGAAAGCGAAGGGCCTTCCGGCGTTTCCGGGCCCGTTGCCGGTTCCGGGCCCGTTACCGGTTCCGTTGCCGTTTCCGGGGCCCCGGGAAGCAGGTCGGCCGGGCAGCCCGCCGGAGCGGACGGCCCGGCCGGGGCTCAGCGGCCGCGCAGCGAGCGGTAGCGGGCGACCAGCTCGGCCGTGGAGCTGTCGAGCTGCTCGGCGCCCTCACCGGTGAGCAGCACCGGCTCGATCCGCTTGGCGAGCACCTTGCCCAGCTCGACGCCCCACTGGTCGAAGGAGTCGATGTTCCAGATCGCGCCCTGGACGAACACCTTGTGCTCGTACAGCGCGACCAGCTGGCCGAGCACCGACGGGGTCAGTTCGCCGGCCAGGATCGTGGTGGTCGGGTGGTTGCCCTTGAAGGTCTTGTGCGGGACGAGTTCGGCGGGCACGCCCTCGGCCGCGACCTCCTCGGGGGTCTTGCCGAAGGCCAGCGCCTGGGTCTGGGCGAAGAAGTTGGCCAGCAGCAGGTCGTGCTGGGCGACCAGGCCCGGGAGCAGGTCGGCGACCGGCTTCGCGAAGCCGATGAAGTCGGCCGGGATCACCTTGGTGCCCTGGTGCAGCAGCTGGTAGTAGGCGTGCTGGCCGTTGGTGCCGGGGGTGCCCCAGACCACCGGGCCGGTCTGCCAGTCCACCGGGGTGCCGTCGCGGGTCACCGACTTGCCGTTGGACTCCATGTCCAGCTGCTGCAGGTAGGCGGTGAACTTGGACAGGTAGTGCGAGTACGGCAGCACCGCGTGCGCCTGGGCGTCGAAGAACGCGCCGTACCAGACGCCCAGCAGGCCGAGCAGCAGCGGGACGTTCTGCTCCGCCGGGGCGGTGCGGAAGTGCTCGTCGACCAGGTGGAAGCCGTCCAGCATCTCGCGGAAGGCGTCCGGTCCGATGGCGATCATCAGCGAGAGGCCGATCGCCGAGTCGTAGGAGTAGCGGCCGCCGACCCAGTCCCAGAACTCGAACATGTTGGCGGTGTCGATGCCGAAGTCCTGCACGCCCTGGGCGTTGGTGGACAGCGCGACGAAGTGCTTGGCCACCGCCGCGGGGTCGCCGCCCAGGCCGCCGAGCAGCCAGTCGCGGGCGGAGACCGCGTTGGTGATGGTCTCGATGGTGGTGAAGGTCTTCGAGGCGACGATGAACAGCGTCTCGGCCGGGTCGAGGTCGCGGACGGCCTCGTGCAGGTCGGCGCCGTCCACGTTGGAGACGAAGCGGACGTCGAGGTCGCGCTCGGTGTACGAGCGGAGCACCTCGTAGGCCATCGCCGGGCCGAGGTCGGAGCCGCCGATGCCGATGTTGACGACGGCGCGGATCGGCTTGCCGGTGAAGCCCTTCCACTCGCCGCTGCGGACCCGCTCGGCGAAGGCGGCCATCTTGTCGAGGACGGCGTGCACGGTGGGCACCACGTTCTCGCCGTCGACCTCGATCACGGCGCCGCGCGGGGCGCGCAGGGCGGTGTGCAGGACGGCGCGGTGCTCGGTGTTGTTGATCTTCTCGCCGCGGAACATCGCGTCCCGCAGCTCGGCGACGCCGGTGGCCGCGGCGAGGTCGCGCAGCAGCTCCAGCGTCTCGTCGGTGACCAGGTGCTTGGCGTAGTCCACGTGCAGGTCGCCGACCTGCAGGGTGAGGCGGCGGCCGCGCTCCGGGTCGGCGGCGAACAGCTCGCGCAGGTGGGTGTCGCCCAGTTCGGCCCGGTGCTTGGCCAGGGCGCCCCACTGCGGGGTGCGGTCCAGCGGGGTGCGGGCGTCGGCGCGGGTCTCCGACATCGGTGGGTCCTCGATTCATCTGGGTGCAGAAACCGGCAGGGCCAGGCGTGAGGGTTCTTCGCGAGGTCGTGCGGGTACTGGTGGTGCGCCGACTCCGTTGACGGCCTGCCCGGGCTCAGCCTATGCAACCTCGGGGGCGGTCGCGCACATTCCGCCCGGCGGCGGACAACCCGTCACCTCGGAGCGGCCCGGCCCGCCGTCACTTCCGTTCCGAGCGCAGGTCGAGCCCGCGCAGCACCTGGTCGACCAGCTCCGGGTCGGCACCCAGCTCGCTGCGGGCGACGAGCATCTCGCGGCGGGACGCGGCGATCATCTCCTGCTCGACCTCCCGGGCGGCCCGCCACTGGGACAGGCGCAGCTTGGCCTCGGCGGCCTCCTCCTCGGCGTAGTTCTCCGGGCAGAGCCGGGC
This sequence comes from Kitasatospora sp. NPDC096140, assembly GCF_040303045.1. Taxonomy (NCBI): domain Bacteria; kingdom Bacillati; phylum Actinomycetota; class Actinomycetes; order Kitasatosporales; family Streptomycetaceae; genus Kitasatospora; species Kitasatospora sp. NPDC096140. Next base: position 215,215 of record NZ_JBEOUW010000012.1, on the reverse strand, counting down.
CAGCCGGTCGTGCTGACGGTCCCGCAGCCGGTCGGCGACCTCGGCGGGCAGCCGGTCCTGCTCCTCCAGTTCGCCGAGCCGGGTGAGCCCGGCCTTGGCGGCCCGCCACCAGAGCTGACGGACGGCCTGCTCGTGCTTGTCCTGGTCGATGTCCAGCCGGAGCCGCTTGGCCACCCAGGGCAGGGTCAGACCCTGCACCAGCAGGGTGAAGAGCACCACGCTGAAGGCGATGAAGACGAGCCGTCCGCGCTCGGGGAAGTCCGCGCCGGAGTGCAGGGTGAGCGGGATGGCGAGCGCCAGCGCGACGGTGGCCACGCCGCGCATGCCGGACCACCAGAGGACCACGCTCTCCTTCCAGCTGAACGGGGTGTCCTCGTCGTCGCCGCTGCGCACCCGCCGGGACACCCAGCCGGCCGGCAGCAGCCACAGCAGCCGGACCACCACGACGACCGCGATCACCACGGCGGCGTCGCCGATGAAGCCGGTCCAGCCGCGGCCCGCCTCCTTGAGCACGGTGGCCAGCTCCAGGCCGATCAGCCCGAAGGCGACGCCGGTGATCAGGATCTCGACCACCTCCCAGAAGGCGTTGCCGACCAGCCGGTAGGAGACGGCGTCGGCGTCGGAGGCCCGCTCGGCGAGGTAGAGCGCGCAGACCACGACGGCGAGCACGCCGGAGCCGTGGATCTCCTCGGCGATGGTGTAGGCGGCGAACGGGACCAGCAGGTTGAGCGCGACCTGCTGGGTCGGGTCGTCCAGGCGCTCGGCGAGCTTGGCGTTGATCCAGCCGAGCGCGACGCCGACGACCACGGCCAGCACCGCGGACAGGACGAAGCGCAGCACCGCGTGGCCGACCGAGAAGTCGCCGCTGACCACGGCCTCGATGGCCAGCGAGTAGATGACGATCGCGGTGACGTCGTTGAACAGGCCTTCGCTCTCCAGGATCGACACCAGGCGGCGGGGCAGGCCGACGCTGCCGGCCACCGCGACGGCGGCGACCGGGTCGGGCGGGGAGACCAGCGCGCCGACCGCGATCGCGGCGGCGATCGGCAGGGCGGGCAGCAGCCAGTGGACCGTACTGGCCACCACGGCGGTGGTGACCACCACCAGGGCGACGGCCAGCAGCAGGATCGAGCGGATGTTGGCCTTGAAGTAGCGCACCGAGGAGCGCCGGGCGACGGCGAAGATCAGCGGCGGCAGGACCAGCGGGAGGATCAGCTCGGGCTCGATGGTGACGTCCGGGATCTGCGGGACGAGCGCCATGACGATGCCGAGCAGCGTCATCAGGACCGGCTGCGGCACGCCCGTCCTGCGTCCGAGCGGCATGGTGACCACGGAGGCGAGCAGCACCAGGAAGAACAGGGGCAGCTGGCCCACGGGAAGGTTCCTCTCGACGGCGGACGGCTGAGCGCCGCCAGGATAAATCTGACAATGCGCCCATCCGTGAAGACACACCGGACGACGGCTTGACCTCAAGCACGCTTCAGGTTGAAGGATCGGGACCGGTCGGCGAGAGCGGTCGAACGGTCGAGGGGCGGGAGCAGACATGAAGGCGGTCGTCGTCACGGAGTCCGGCGGTCCGGAGGTCCTGCGGGTCCGGGTGGTGCCCGATCCGGAGCCGGGCCCGGGCGAGGTGCGGGTGCGGGTGTACGCGGCCGGGGTGCAGCCGGTGGACCTGGCGGTCCGGGAGGGCTTCCGGCCGCCGGGGCTGACGGTCGAACCGCCGTTCGTCCTCGGCAACGAGTTCGCCGGGGTGGTGGACCGGCTGGGGCCCGACAGCGGGGACTGGCGGGTCGGCGACGAGGTGCTGGGGTTCCGGCTGCTGGACAGCCACGCCGAACTGGTCACGGTGGCCGCCGACCAGCTGGTGGCCAAGCCCGCGGGGATGCCCTGGGAGCAGGCCGGCTCCCTCTCCGCCTCCGGTCAGACCGCGCACACGGCGCTCACCCTGCTCGGGGTCGGCCCCGGCGACACCGTCCTGGTGCACGGCGCCTCGGGCGGGGTCGGCACGGTGGCCGTCCAGCTGGCCCGCACCTGGGGCGCCACCGTGGTCGGCACCGCGAGCGAGCGCAACCACGGGTACCTGCGCGAGCTGGGCGCGATCCCGGTCGCGTACGGCGAGGGGCTGGTCGAGCGGGTCCGGGCGGTCGCGCCGCAGGGGGTGACCGCCGCCTTCGACGCCGCCGGACGGGGCGCGCTGGAGGCCTCGGTCGAGCTGGTCGCCGACCGGGACCGGATCGGGACGGTGGTCGACTTCGAGGGCGCCGGGCGGCTGGGCGTCCGGCCGCTGCGCACCAAGCGCACGGCCGCCCGGCTGGCCGAACTGGTCCGGCTGTGGGAGGCGGGCGGGCTGCGGCTGGAGATCGCCGAGGCGCTCCCGCTGGAGAAGGCCGCCGAGGCCCACCGGCTGGTCGGCACCGGCCACGTCCGGGGCAAGGTGGTGCTGACCGCCTGAGCGGGGGCCGTCCGGGCCGATTGTGTGTTTCGGCCGCTGACCAGGTAATGTTCTCCACGTCAGCAAGCGCCGCTAGCTCAGTTGGTTAGAGCAGCTGACTCTTAATCAGCGGGTCCGGGGTTCGAGTCCCTGGCGGCGCACAGACAGCCGGAAGGCCCTTCGCGAAAGCGGAGGGCCTTCCGGCGTTTCCGGGTCCGGGTCCGTTTCCGGGCCCGGGCCCCGCGAGCGGTGGCAGGAAAGGTGGGAATCAGGTCATTGCTGCCACCACGGCCCGCTGACAGGCTGGCCGCATGAGAGCGCGCAGTGTGCTGGTCCTCCTCTACGAGGGCGTGCAGAGCCTCGACGTGACCGGCCCCGTGGAGGTGTTCACGGGCGCCGGCGCCGCCTCCGGGCAGCCGGGCGCGTACCGGGTGCTCACCGCCTCGCCGGGCGGGCAGCCGGTGCGCAGCACCGGCGGGCTACGGCTGCTGCCGGACGCGGACCTCGCCGAGGTCGGGCCGGTGCACACCCTGCTGGTCCCCGGCGGGACGGGCGCCGAGCACCCGGACGGCGCACTGGTGGCGCGGATCCGGGAGCTGGCCGGACGGGCCGAACGGGTGGTGTCGGTGTGCACCGGGGCCTTCCTGCTCGCCGAGGCCGGACTGCTGGCCGGGCGCCGGGCGACCACGCACTGGGCGTACTGCGAGGAACTCGCCCGGCGCTTCCCGGACGTCGAGGTGGACCCGGACCCGATCCACGTCCGGGACGGGCGCATCGCCACCTCGGCCGGCGTCACCGCCGGGATCGACCTGGCGCTCGCCCTGGTCGAGGAGGACCTCGGGCGGGAGACGGCGCTGCTGATCGCCCGTCACCTGGTGGTCTTCCTGCGCCGCCCGGGCAACCAGGCCCAGTTCAGTACCCAGCTGGCCGCCCAGGTGGCGGCCCGGCAGCCGCTGCGCGAGGTCCAGCGCTGGATCGCCGAGCACCCGGAGGCCGACCTGTCGGTCGACGCGCTGGCCCGCCGCTCGGCGCTGTCGCCGCGGCACTTCGCCCGCGCCTTCACCGCCGAGGTCGGGGTGACCCCGGGCCGGTACGTGGACGGCGTCCGGCTGGAGGCCGCCCGGCGCCGACTGGAGGACACCGACGACGGCATCGAGGAGATCGCCCGCCGCTGCGGTTACGGCACCCCGGAGGCGATGCGGCGCGCCTTCGTCCGGGTGCTGGCCGCCCCGCCCGCCGAGTACCGACGCCGCTTCCACCCGAGTCACCACGGAGGACACTGATGCGCACCGCCATCCTGCTGTACGACGACTTCACCGCGCTGGACGCGGTCGGCCCGTACGAGGTGCTGTCCCGGATCCCCGGCTCCGAGGTGGTGTTCACCGCCGCCCGGCGCGGGCCGGTGCGCACCGACATGCAGAGCCTGGCGCTCACCGCCGACGCCGCACTGGACGAGGTGGACTCGGCCGACGTGCTGCTCGTGCCCGGCGGGCCCGGAACCGAGGCCCGGCTGACCGATCCCGCCGTGCTGGAGTGGGTGCGCGCCGTGGACGCGACCACCACCTGGACCACCTCGGTCTGCTCGGGCTCGCTGATCCTGGCCGCCGCCGGGCTGCTGGAGGGGCGCCGGGCCACCTCGCACTGGTGCTGCCTGGACCAGCTGCCGCGCTTCGGTGCGGAGCCGACCGGGACGGAGCGGGTCGTGGTCGACGGCAAGTACGCGACCGCGGCCGGCGTCTCCGCCGGGATCGACCTGGCACTGACCCTGACCGGCCGGCTGGCCGGCGACCGGGCGGCGGAGGCGATCCAGCTGGTCATCGAGTACGACCCGCAGCCGCCGTACGCGATGGGCTCGACGGCCTCGGCCCCGCCCGAGCTGGTGGCCGAGCTGCTGTCGAACCGGCTGCTGCTCCGTTAGGGTCCGTCCTCGCTGGGGTCCGTCCTCGCTGGGGTCCGTCCTCGAACCCGCGTCTGTGGGGCGCCGCCGGGGGCCTACCGGACCGGCGGGAAGGCGTGGCGGCGGGCGCCGACGACCACGGCGAGGACGGGGAGCATCAGCGCGAGGACCGTCCAGGCCAGGGCGGCGGTGCCGAGTGCGCCCAGGACGACGCCGCCGACCACCCCGCCGGCCGCCATCGCGACGTTCCAGAGGGTCACCAGCACGGACTGGGCGGCGTCCGCGTGCTCCCCTCCCGCGTCGCCGAGGGCGGTCTGCAGCAGGGTCGGGGCGCCGCCCCAGCCCAGGCCCCAGAGCAGCGCCGCGAGGTACACCGCCGGCGCGCTGCCGGACCGCACCGCGAGGACGCCCGCCGTCACCGCGACCAGCAGCGCGCCGCCGATCGTCAACTGCCGCAGCCGGCGGTGGATGTGGGCACCGGTGAGCCAGATGCTCGCCAGCGAGGCCAGCCCGAAGACCAGCAGCACGGTGCCGGTGGCGCCGCCGAGGCCGGCCCGGTCGAGGAGGGGCGCGATGTAGGTGAACAGGACGGTGTGCGCGAGCACGAAGAGCACCGTGACGGTGAGCACCGGCGCCACGCCGGGCACGGTGAGCGCGCGCCGGACGGGCGCACGCTCACCGTCCGGCTGTCCGGGCTGGTCGGGCAGCAGCGCCGCGATCCAGCCGACCACGCCCACCGCCAGTGCCGTCATGGCCAGGAACGGCACCCACCAGGCGGATATCCGGCCGACGAAGGTGCCGATCGGCACTCCGAGCGACAGCGCCACCGGCACACCCGCCATCGCGACGGCCATCGCCCGGCCCTGCTGCCCGACCGGCACCAGCCGGCGGGCGTACCCGGCCAGCACCGCCCAGGCGAGGCCGGCCGCGACGCCCGCGAGGAAGCGGGCGGCCAGGGTGAGCGGGTAGCTGCCGGAGACCGCGGTCACCGTGTTGGCCAGGGCGAAGCCGCCCATCGCGGTGAGCAGCAGCCGCTTGCGGCCGGAGCCGGCGGTGGCCGCGGTCAGCGGGATCGCGGTGACGGCGGAGCCGATCGCGTACACGGTGACGGTCTGCCCGGCCGCCGACTCGCCGACGCCGAGGGACTCCCCCATGCCGGGCAGCACCCCGGCGGGCAGGGTCTCGGTGAGCGCGGTGACGAAGACGGCGGTGGCCAGGGCGAGCAGGGAGGGGAGCGGGAAGGGCCGGTGGGGTGCGGGAGCCGGGAGCTGTGTGGTCGCCATGGGGACCATGCTCGAACCTCACACGGGTGTCAGGTTCAAGCACGGTCCCGCGGCCCTCGGGTCAGCGGCCGACCGCGGCCCTCGGGTCAGCGGCCGACCGTGGCCCTCGGATCAGCGGCCGAAGTAGCCGTCGAAGTTCCTGGAGAACTCCCCGCCGCCGAACCGGTCCCAGTTGATCGACCAGGTCATCAGCCCGCGCAGGTTCGGCTGGGCACCCGAACGCGGCACGTACGGGCCGCAGTTGGCGAGCCTGGTGAGGCAGTCCAGCGCCTTGTCCACCTCGGCGGGGGCGACGTAGCCGTTGCCCGCGTTGGTGGTGGCCGGCATGCCGATGGCGACCTTTGAGGCGGGCAGCGGCGGGAACACGTTGTTCGCGTTGCCCGCCACCGGGAAGCCCTTGAGCAGCATGTCGGTCATCGCGACGTGGAAGTCGGCGCCGCCCATGGAGTGGTACTGGTTGTCCAGACCCATGACGGAGCCCGAGTTGTAGTCCTGGACCTGCAGCAGGGTGAGGTCGTCGCGCAGCGCGTGGATGACCGGCAGGTACGCCCCGGCCCGCGGGTCCTGGCCGCCCCAGGGCCCGGATCCGTAGTACTGGTAGCCGAGTTGGACGAAGAAGGTCTCCGGCGCCATGGTCAGCACGAAGCCGGGGCCGTACTTGGCCTTCAGGGTCCTCAGCGCGGAGATCAGGTTGACGATGACCGGGGTGGTCGGGTTCCTGAAGTCGGTGTCGCCGGTGTTGAGGGAGAGCGAGTGGCCCTCGAAGTCGATGTCCAGGCCGTCCAGGCCCCACTTGTCGATGATCGCCGAGACCGAGCTGACGAAGGTGTCCCGGGCGGCGGCGGTGGTCAGCTGGACCTGGCCGTTCTGGCCGCCGATCGAGATCAGCACCTTCTTGCCCTGGGCGCGCTTGGCGGCGATGGCGGCCTTGAAGTCGGCGTCGGACTCGACGGTCGGGCACTCGGTGACCGGGCAGCGGTTGAACCGGATGTCGCCGGAGGTGACGGAGGTGGGCTCGCCGAAGGAGAGGTCGATGAAGTCCCAGGAGTTCGGGACGTCCGCCATCCGGGTGTAGCCGGCACCGTTGGCGAAGCCGGCGTGCAGGTAGCCGACCAGGGCGTGGCTGCCGGCGGGCGGGCTGGTCGGCGTGCCCGTGGGGGTACCGGTGGGCGTGCCCGTGGGGGTACCGGTCGGCGTGCCCGTCGGCGTCGCGGTCGGCGAGGCGGTCGCGGTCGGTGTCGGGGTCGGCGTCGGGCTGGGGGCGCCCGGGCCGTCGAGCGACACGTCGTCCGCGTAGTAGGTGCCCTGGCCGTACCAGCCGTGGGTGTAGACGGTGGCGCTGGTCTGGGTGGCACCGGCGGTGAAGCTGAGGCTGAGCTTCTGGTACGAGCCGCCGGTGCCGGGCGTCCAGGTGCTGGGGCCGCCGCCGTCGACGCCCAGGTAGACGTACGAGCCGTTGACGTACGCGCTGAGCGTGTAGGTGGTGCCGGGGGTGACGGTGACGGTCTGGCTGCACTGGGCGGTGTCGCCGGCCGTGGCCACGCCGGCGAGCGCGCGGCTGCCGCCGTGCACCGGGCCGGAGACGACGCTGCCGGTGCCGCCGGAGCAGCTCCAGGGGCCGAGCGAGCCGGACTCGAAACCGCCGTTGACCAGGAACTCGCCGGCCGAGGCGGTGGGCGCCAGGCCCAGGGTGACGCCGACCAGGGTGGCTGCGGCGACGGCGGAGGCGGTGCCGGCGGCGAGGCCGTTTCTCAGGGTTCTGCGCATGCGGGTGCTCCTGCGATGGCGCGGTCGTGGGGGACGTCCGAGGGCACGCCGGAGCACGCGCCAGTGGGGGGAGCGGCCCGGCCTGGCACCCTAGTTGGACTAGACCACTGAAGTGGATCCGCCGATGCCCTGTCAATGGTCCAGACCGGTCTCGACGCCTTCCCCGGTCCCCTTCCGGTTGCCGGGTGTGACACCCCGTCGAAGGATGGAGGGGTGACCCCGCCCGGCTACCTCCGCCACCCCCACCTGCACGGCGGCCTGCTCACCTTCACCGCCGAGGACGACGTCTGGATCGCCCCGCTGGACACCGACGGCGCCGTCACCGGCCGGGCCTGGCGGGTCACCTGCGACCGCACCCGGGTCAGCCACCCCCGCTTCTCCCCCGACGGCACCACCCTCGCCTGGACCAGCTGGCTGAGCCTCACCCCCGAGGTGTGGACCGCACCCGTCGACGGCGGCGAGTCCCGCCGGCTCAGCTTCTGGGGCAGCCAGGACACCCGGGTGCGCGGCTGGCTGCCGGACGGCGAGGTGCTCGCCGTCACCTCCTTCCACGAGCCCTTCGGGCACTACACCTGGGCCCACGCCCTGCCGCCGGACGGCTCCCCAGGCCGCCGGATGCCCTGGGGCCCGGTCGGCGACGCCCAGATGAGCCGCGCGCGGACCGTCCTGCTCACCGGCGCCGCCCCGCACGACCCGGCCGCCTGGAAGCGCTACCGGGGCGGCGCCGTCGGCCGGCTCTGGGCGGACGGCGAGCAGATCCTGCCCGCCCACACCGGGCACCTCGCCGCCCCGATGCCGGTCGCCGGGCGGGTGGCCTTCCTCTCCGACCACGAGGGCATCGGCAACCTCTACTCCTGCCGCCCGGACGGCACCGACCTGCGCCGGCACACCGACCACGCCTCCTACTACGCCCGCGAGGCCGCCACCGACGGCACCCGCATCGTCTACCAGCACGCCGGCGACCTCTGGCTGCTGGACGACCTGGACGCCCCCGCCCCGCGCCGGCTGCACGTCCCGCTCGGCGGCGCCCGGGCCGGCCGCCGCCCGTACCAGGTCGGCGCCGCCTCCCAGGTCAAGGACCTCGCCTGCGACCAGACCGGCCGGGCCGGGGTGATCACCGTGCGCGGCAGCCAGTACTGGCTCACCCACAAGGACGGCCCGGCCCGCGCACTCGCCGACACCCCGGGGGTGCGGACCCGGCTGCCGGTGGTGCTCGGGCACACCGGCGAGGCGGCCTGGGTCACCGACGCGAAGGGCGCCGACGCGATCGAGGTGATGCCGCTGCCCGGGCACGAGGGCGCGGAGAAGCACCGCCACCGGATCCTCGCCTCCGGCCGGCTCGGCCGCGTCCTGGAGCTCACCGCCTCCCCCGACGGCAGCCGCCTCGCCGCCGTCGCCTCGGACGGGCGGCTGCTGCTGGTCTCCGCCGCCGACGGCGAGGTGCGCGAGCTGGCCGCCTCCGAGTACGGGCCGGTCTCCAGCGCCCGCTTCTCCCCCGACTCGCACTGGATCACCTGGTCCCAACCGGTCGCCGGGCGCTCGCTGCGCCGGATCCGGCTCACCCGCACCGAGGCGCCCGCCCCCGTCACCGAGGTCACCGACGGCCGCTTCGAGGACGAGCAGCCGGTGTTCACCCGGGACGGCCGCTACCTGGCCTTCCTCTCCTGGCGCGGCTTCGACCCGGTCCACGACGTGCACACCGGCGACCTCTCCTTCCCGGTCGGCTGCCGCCCGTACCTCGTCCCGCTCACCGCCGACACGCCCTCGCCGTTCTCGGCACCGGTCGAGGACGGCGCCCCGCGCGGGGACGGCGGCGGCGACGGCACCGTCCGGGTCGAGCCCGCGGGCATCGGCGACCGGCTGCTGCAGTTCCCGGTGATCGCCTCCAAGTACTCGGCCACCGACGCGGTGCGGGGCGGCCTGGTCTGGCTGCGCTGGCCGATCGCCGGCACCCTCGGGCAGACCTTCGCCAGCCCGGAGGACACCTCGGGCCGCCCCTCGCTGGAGTACTTCGACCTGGCCCGGGGCAGCCGCAGCACGTTGGCGGACAAGCTCGACGGCTACGCGGTCTCCGGCGACGGCGGCTCGATCGCCGTCTACTCGGCCGGAACGCTGCGGGTCATCCCGGTCACCGCCCCCTCCGCCGGCACCGCCGTCGACCTGCGCCGGATCACCCACACCGTGCACCCGGCCGCCGAATGGCGCCAGGCCTACCACGAGGCCGCCCGGATCGTCCGGGACCAGTTCTGGGACGAGCGGATGTCCGGCCTGGACTGGCCCGCGCTGGTCGCCCAGTACGAGCCGCTGCTGGACCGCGTCTGCTCACCCGACGACTTCGCCGACCTGCTGCGCGAACTCCTCGGCGAACTGGGCACCTCGCACGCCTACGTCACCCCGTCGAGGCGCGCCGAGGGGCCCTCGCTCGGCCAGCAGCCGCTCGGCCTGCTCGGCGCCAACGCCCACCGCACCCCCGACGGGCGCTGGCTGGTCGACCGAGTGCTGCCCGGCGAGTCCTCCGACCCGCGCGCCCGCGCCCCACTGGCCGCCCAGGGCGTGCGCGACGGCGACGAACTGCTCTCGATCGGCGGACGCCCGCTGGACCCGGTACGCGGACCGCTCCCGCTGCTGGCCGGCACCGGCGGCACCACCGTGGAACTGGCACTGCGCAGCGGCCCGGACGGCCCGGTGCGGCGGATCGCGGTCACCCCGCTGACCGACGAACGGCCCATCCGCTACCAGGACTGGGTGGCCAAACGCCGTTCCCTGGTACGGGAGTTCAGCGACGGGCGGTGCGGCTACCTGCACATCCCGGACCTCGGCGGCTCCGGCTGGGCGCAGTTCAACCGGGACCTGCGGCGCGAACTGGACAAGCCCGCGCTGGTGCTGGACGTCCGCGGCAACGCCGGCGGCAACGTCTCCGAACTGGTCCTGGAGAAGCTCACCCGACACGTCCTGGCCTGGGACTTCACCCGGGACCGTCAACCGGTCCGGTGGCCGCGGCACGCCCTGCGCGGCCCGCTGGTGGCCCTCGCGGACGAGGCGACCAGCTCGGACGGGGACGTCATCATCGCGGCGATCAAGCTGCTCGGGCTCGGCCCGGTGATCGGCAACCGCACCTGGGGCGGCGTGGTCGGGATGTCCGGGCGGCACACCCTCGGCGACGGCACGCAGATCTCGGTGCCGAAGAACGCCTCCTGGTTCGACGGCGGCCTCGGCTGGTCGGTGGAGAACCGCGGCGTCGAACCGGACGTGCACGTGCTGCGCACCCCGCGGGACTGGGCCCGGGGGCGCCACCCCGAGCTGGTCACCGCCGTCCAGCTGGCCCTGGACCTGCTGGAGGACGCGCCCGCAGCGGTGCCCCCGCCGGAGTCCACGGCCCGGCCGGACCTGCGGCGCCCGCCGCTGCCACCGCGGGAGCGGTGACCAGCGGGGGCGGCAGTGCTTGGCACGTGGGCGGTGGCCGGCGGGGGCAGTGACCGGCGGGGGCGGTGACCGGCGGGCGGTCTCAGTCCCAGGGGTCGCCTTCGGCCGTCATGTTCTCGGCGGCGCGCCGGTCGGCCTCCTCCTGGGAGATCCGTTCCTGGGCCATCCGCTCCTGCGTGTCCCTGCTCCGCTCGACGTCGTCACCGAACGCGTCCGCGGCCTCGTCGTGGGCGAGGGCGGCCCGCTGGGCGGCGCCCTCGCCGGTGGCCTCGTGGTGCGGCGGCCGGTGGAACAACCTGTCGAAGATGCCCATGACTCCTCCTCCGGAGGGGAACGTCGGACTACCGGGCTGCCCCCACTCTCACACCGTGACCGGGCCGACGCACCTCGGGCCCCGGTTGAGCCCTTGGTCCCTGGTGAACGCGCCCAACGGCCGTAGCGGGGCGGTGCGCGCCGGGCGGAGGGTGGAGCCGTCGGCCGAACTGACGCCACCGTCTGGAGCCCGCTGTGACCGTCGTACATTCCGGAAGCCACGCCCGGCGCCCCGCCGAGGACCCGCACGACGGACCGCGCCGGCGGGTCGGCCCGCTGGCCGCGCTGGACGGGCGACTGCCCGGCGCGCACGACCTGTTGCTGATGCAGTGCCCCAGCTCGCTGCGGCCCCTCGCGGGCGGCGAACTGCCGGACTGGGCGCGCGCGGTGCTGCGGGCGCACCCCTGGGTGACGGTCGGCCGGGCACCGGCCGTGGTCGGCGACCCGGCGGACCTGCCGCACCCGCAGCGCTGCACCCGGGACCCCGAGGCCGCGCCCGAACTCTGGTTCCCGGTCACCGTGCGCGGCCCGCGCCACGGGCAGCGGCTGGACGCACTGGCGCCCTGGGCGGCAGTGGCCCGGACGCTGCGGCCCGAGCAGCTGGCCGAGCGGCGCGAGCGGCTGTCCCCCGAACGGCTCACCGGGATCCCGGCGCTGGCGCTGCTGCCGGAGGTCGGCCGGCTGGTGGCGGACCACCGGATGCCCTGGGGCCCGATCGGCGCGGTCGGCTACGAACTGGGCAGCGGGGTGCCGGTGTCCGGCCCGTTGAGCCCGCTCCGGCTGGTGCTGCGCTCCCCGCAGCCGATCAGCCGGCGCGACGCGCTGCAGCTGCGGCGGGCGCTCACCAAGCTGCCGGTGCCCGTGCAGGCCGAGCTGGAGACCCGGCACGGATCGGTGCAGCTGGCCGAGTACGCGGCGGGCGTGCACACCCTCACCCTGCTGACGCCGTACGGGCCCCGGGAGGTCCACGACCCGTGGTTCCCCCGGGGCCCGTACGCCTGACCCGCTCCGGAAGAGCCGGAAAAAAGTCGCGGCCCGGTGTCAAGACGGCCGCGTCCGCTCCGACGACACGGCGTGCGGCGCCCCGCCGCACGAGGACGCGACCGGACCTGGCGAGGACACCCGTGGACCAACTGCTCAGAGTGATGAACTTCAACGTCTCCCGTGACGGCATCGGCGCCGGTGAGCATCAGAGCCTGGAGCAGCCGTTCGGCCTCGACCACCCCGAGAGGCTGTTCGCCTGGGCCGGAGCCACCGCGAGCTGGCCGATGCGCACGGATCCCGGGGGGAGCCGGGGCCTCGACGACTACTTCACCCGGGACTTCGCACGCGGCATCGGTGCCGAGATCATGGGCCGCAACAAGTTCGGGCCGCAGCGCGGGCCCTGGCAGGACCACGAGTGGCGCGGCTGGTGGGGCGACGAGCCCCCGTTCCGCACTCCGGTGTTCGTCATGACCCACCACGGGCGGCCGTCGATCACGCTCTCCGACACCGCGTTCCACTTCGTCGACGGCGACCCGGCCGCGGTCCTCGAACGGGCGCGGGCGGCGGCGGGGGGCAAGGACGTCCGGCTCGGCGGCGGCGTCACCACGATCCGGCAGTTCCTCGCGGCCGACCTCGTCGACACCCTGCACGTGGCGGTCTCACCGGTGGAGCTCGGGTCCGGCCTGAAGCTCTGGGAGTCCCCCGACGAGCTGCTCGACCGGTTCCACCTGGAGGTGGTGCCCAGCCCGAGCGGCGTCACGCACCACCTGTTCTGGCGGAGGTGACGCGGGGCCCCACCACCCGACGGCGGGTGGTGGGGCCCGTGTGCCGTGCGCGGGGAGCGCCCGTCAGCCGCTGATGCTGGCCGCGCCGGTCTCCAGGTGGCCGGTGAAGCGCTGCGACCAACTGGCGTCGGCGTCCACCGTGACGGTGAAGTCGTACCAGCCGTTGGTGTAGGCGACGGCGTTGAAGTAGTCGCTGACGTTGCCGCCGGCCGGGACCTGGTACGTCCAGGGGCCGTCCGTCCGGTAGTTGTTGGGGGCGATGGTGAAGGTCATCGGCGTGCTGCCGCTGTTGGCCAGCTTGAAGTAGACCGCGAGCTTGCCGGTGCCCGGTTCGACCGCGTACGAGGCGGTGACCGCCGCGTTCTTGCCCGCCTTGGTGGCGTCGCCCTTGAAGCGGCGCAGGAAGCGGTTGGGGCCGACCACCGTGAGGTCGTAGGGGCCGCCGCCGAAGTTGGTGCCGCAGTTGAAGAAGTCGCTGGTCCGGCCGCCCGGGTCCACCGTGTACTGCCAGGGGCCGCCGCTGCGGTAGGCGTTGGCGTACGCGGCGAAGTGCGCGGACTTGGACGCCGCGGTGCCGGTGTTCTCCATCGCGATCCAGACCTTCATCACCCCGCCCGAGCCGAACTCCAGGTGGTCCAGGTTGGCGTTCGGCTGGTACGGCAGGGCGCGGGCCGGGCGGGTGCCGGACTCCTGCAGCGGCAGCTGGTTGTTCACCGGGGCCGGGTTGGGCAGCGGGCCGCAGGCGGACAGGCCGATGGTCTGCGAGGTGTCGGGCAGCGCCGGCAGGCCGTACACCGGGTTGGCGAAGTCGAACACGCTCGTGAGGTCGCCGCAGACGCGGCGGCGCCAGTCGCTGATGTTGACGCAGTTCGCCGGGGTCCCGAGGGCGGCCGTCCAGACCTCCAGGAAGCGCAGCACCGAGGTGTGGTCGAAGGTCTCGGAGTTGACCCAGCCGCCACGGGTCCAGGGCGAGATCGCGATCAGCGGGACGCGGAAGCCGAGGCCGATGTTGGTGCCGCTGTAGAACTCGCCCGGGGTGCCGGACGGGGCGACCGGCGGCGGGACGTGGTCGAAGAAGCCGTCGTTCTCGTCGTAGTTGATGAACAGGATGGTGGAGTCGGAGACGTTCGGGTCCGCGTTGAGCGCGTCGATCACCATGTGGACGAAGTGCGCGCCGTCGGCCGGGGTGGCGTACGGGTGCTCGGAGGAGGCCTGGTCGGGGACGATCCAGGAGACCTGCGGCAGGGTGCCGGCCAGCACGTCGGCCTTGATCGCGGCGGCGATGTCGTCCGGGGTCTTCCCGGTGACCTTGGGCACCGAGCCCATGCCCTTGGTCGCGAGGGCGCTGCCGGCCGGGGCGCCGGAGAACTGGCTGAAGTAGGCCAACGCGTTGTCGCCGTAGTTGTCGGCGGCGTTCTGGTAGACCTTCCAGCTCACCCCGGCGGCTTCGAGGGCCTCGGCGTAGGTCTGCCAGCGCAGGCCCTTCTCGTCGCCGCCGTCATAGGCCGGGCCGCCCGCGGCGCCGGACGGGTCGATCTGGCCGGACCAGTGGAAGGTGCGGTTGGGGCCGGTCGCGCTGAGCACCGAGCAGTGGTACGCGTCGCAGACGGTCCAGTTCTCGGCCAGGGCGTAGTGGAACGGGATGTCCTGGCGGGTCAGGAAGCCGAGCGTGCGGACGTTGCCCTTGGCGGCGACCCAGGAGTCCATCTTGCCGCCGTTCCACGCCTTGTGCTGGTCGCTCCAGCCGTGGCTGAGGTCGCCGTTGCACTGGGCGAGGCGCTCGGGGTCGGCGCCGCCGGCCGGCTTGGTCTGGCTGAACTGCCACGGGTACTGGCGGGAGAGCAGGCCGTTGGGCTGGTTGAAGACGCTGTAGCCGCCGGCGATCTGGATCGCGCTGCGGTCGGCGAAGCCGCGCACCCCGCGCAGCGTGCCGAAGTAGTGGTCGAAGCTGCGGTTCTCCTGCATCAGGATCACCACGTGCTGCGCGTCGGTGATGGTGCCGGTCGCGGCGAGCGCGGCGGCGGAGGCGGGGGCGCTGCCCGCGGCACCCGGGGCGGCGCCCGCGGCGCCGGTACCCGCCACGGCGAGACCGGCCGCGGCGGCGCCGGACAGCGTGACGAACTTCCTACGACTCAGCTCGGCCATCAGCCCAGCCCGTCCCTTCACTGGCGATGTTGTGTACACAAGTCGGGCTCATCGATCGCGGAGAAGTCTCCACCGCGCGGGAAGCGGGCCACCAGATGCGTGCACCAGGGTTGGCGGACTGTTCGTCGAAGGGTCACCGGCGTTCGTCCCGGCGTCACCGAGCGACGCCCGGACGAACGGGGAGCCGAGTCGGTGCGGAGGAACCGGGGTGGTCAGCGGTCCTTGACGTCGATCCCCAGCGCCTGGGCGAACTGCGGCGCCAGCTCCAGCAGCTGGGTGGAGCTGATCACCGCGCCCCGCAGCCCCTGGTGCCCGTCGGCCAGCCCGAGCCGGACGGCCCCGCGCAGGTCGGTCTTGCTCAGCGTCGCCCCGCGCAGCCGGACCTCCTCCAGCGTCGAGCCGGGGAAGGACACCGAGGTCAGCTTCGCCTCGCCGAAGTCCACGTCGCGCAGCAGGCAGTCCTCGAAGACGACGTCCCGCAGCACGGCCGACCGCAGGTTGACCGCCTCCAGCTTGCAGCCTCGGAAGACCACCCGGCGCAGCGCCGAACCGTACCCGGCGACCCCGGCCAGCACGCCGCCGACGAACGAGCTGTCCTGCCACTCGGAGTCGCTGAGGTCGCAGGCCACCCAGCGGCCGGCCTGCACCCAGACCTCGTTGAACCGGGCCTGGCGCAGCTTGACCCCGCTGAGCGCGACGCCGGTGAAGGCGCATTCCAGGAAGGCCGCCCCGGCGACCGACTCGTCGGTGTGCTCGCCGCCGTCGAAGTGCACGGTGTCGTACCGCTCGTCGCTGCGCAGCGGCCCGGTGTGCGGGCGCAGCAGTTCGGCGTACGGGAGGTCGTCGAGCCGGTCGGGGACGGAGCGGGTCATGGCGGCACCTTGCGATCGGGGGCGGAGGGGTCTCGCCCGCATGCTCGCACGCGGCACCGACAGTCCCGCCGCCACACGCCACCGCGGCCACCGCCGCCGTCAGTGGCAGCGGCGGCAGCGGGACGCGCGACGCCCCGGGCCGGCCGCAGCGGTGTGCGGCCGGCCCGGGGGTGTCCGGTGGATCAGCCGCGCGCCCAGAGGGAGTTGACGCGGCTGCGCTCGGTGCTGTTCGGGTAGGGGTTGGTGCAGGAGGTGCCGGGGCCGCCGCCCGACATCAGCTCGCTGCACGGGCCGGAGTAGTGGTCCGGCAGGCCGAGCACGTGCCCGGTCTCGTGGGCGGTCACCCGCACCGAGTTGTACTGCCGGTTCTGCTGGTAGTCGAGGAAGACGTAGCCGCGCCCGTGCCCGTCGGTGCTGGCGTAGGAGCCCCGGCTGTCGTTGCCCTCGTAGTAGCGGAAGTCGGCGGCCGAGCCGGACCGCAGCTGGACGTTGCTGACCGAGCTGTTCCAGATCTGCGCGGCCTGGGATATCTGGTTGCGGAAGGACGGGGCCGAGCTGGCGTCGTAGGTCACCACGACGGTCGCCAGGCCCGGGTTGGCGGCCTGCTTGGCCTTCGCGGAGGCCATCACGGCCTGGAAGAAGGCCTGGTTGTCCGCGGCCTCGGCGGCCGAACCGGCGTACGTCGAGGCGGTGTAGCCCTGCGTGGCCGGGGCGGCCGGGGCGGCGGCCGCGGCGGTGGCGGGCAGCACGGCGAGGCCGGCCGCGAGGGCCAGGCCGAGGGTGGCGGACAGCACGGATCGCTTCATGTGGGGGTCTCCGGTTCCTGTGGTGTCGTGGCCGGTTGGGGGCCGGCCCTGGGGGACACCTGGTCAACGGGTGATGTCCCCAGAGCTTCGGACAGCCCGGCGGGCGCGCGGATGATGTCAACCCGCGATAGCTCGGTGCAATACCCCTGGGGCACGGCCGATTTGAGCCGTCTTTCCCTCGTCTTGACCCAACCGTGCCCCTGGCATTCCGTTCCGGTGGCGGCTAGGCTCCGAGGCGGGGAAGTACCCGGAGCGGCGGGCCGCTTGATTCCGGCCGAGCGGCCCGCCGCGCCCGAACTCCCCTACCGGGCCGCCTTGTTCGCCGCCGCAAGACCGTTCGCCCAGAGGTCGTCGACCTGGCTGCGCTCGTTGCCGTCGGGGTAGGGGTTGGTGCAGGACGGGCCGGGGCCGCCGCCCGACATCAGCTCGCTGCACGGGCCGGAGTAGTCGTCGGGCAGGCCGAGCACGTGCCCGGTCTCGTGGGCGGTCACCCGCAGCGAGTCGTACTCCTGGTTCTGCTGGTAGTCGAGGAAGACGTAGCCGTGGCCGTGGCCGTCGGTGCTGGCGTAGGAGCCCCGGCTGTCGCTGCCCTCGTAGTAGGAGAAGTCGCCGTTGCCGCCGGTCTCCTGGAGCTGCACGTTGCGCACCGAGCCGTTCCAGATCCGTGCGGCGCCGGCTATCTGGTCGGCGAAGGAGGGCGCGTTGGCGGTGTCGTAGGTGACGGTGACGGTCCGCAGCCAGGGGTTCGCGGCCCGCTTGGCCTCGACCGAGGCCACCACGGCCCGGAAGAAGGCCCGGTTGTTCGCGGCCTCCGCGGCCGAACCGGCGTACGTGGCCGGGGTGTAGCCCTGGACGGCCGGGGCAGCGGGTGCGGCCGACGCGGCGACGGCGGCGGCGGGCAGGGTCGCGAGGCCGGCCGCGAGGGCGAGGCCCAGGGCGGCGGACAGCACGGATCGCTTCATGTGGGGGCTCCGGGTTCGCGGCGCGCCGCCCCGCCGGGACCGGTGGGGGCCGGGCACGGCGGCGGCGCGCGGTGGGGGACCGCCGGGGCGGTGGCCGCGGCGGGTTGCTGCCCCCGAGCTTCGGACAGCCCGGGCCCGGCGCGGATGATGTCAACCGGCGATAGCACCGCCGCATACCGGCAGGGCCCCGTCACACGTTCCGTCGAGGCACCTTTGACTGCCTGTCATGTCCTTGGCGATCTGGCGCGGAGGCGTCTATGCTCCGGAACGTGGAGCTCGACGTGAGACACCTCCGGGTGCTGTGCGCGATCGCCGACAGCGGCAGCCTCCGCAAGGCCGCGCTCCAGCTCGGCATGACCCAGCCCTCCCTCACCACCCAGCTGCACCGCATCGAACGGGCCATCGGCGGAACCCTGTTCACCCGCGAGCAGACCGGCAGCAGGCCCACCCCGCTCGGCCACTCGGTGCTCTCCCGGGCCAGGCCGGTGATCACCGAGATGGCCGCGCTGGTGGCCGCCGCCCGCCAGGAGGCCCGCGACGCGACGGGGTCCGGCCGGCACCGGCGACTGCGCATCGGCAGCGTCGGCAGCCGCGCGGTCGCGGCCTGGCTGCGCCGGGTGCACGAGCGGCTGCCGGACACCGACACCACGATCCACGTCGACGTCTCGGCCAGCGCGCTGCTGCGGATGGTCGCCGCCGACCAGCTGGACGTGGCCTTCGTGCACGAGAGCGAGGGCTTCCCACTGCGGGTGCCGCCGGACGCCGAGCAGCGGGTGCTGATGGCGCGCGAGCCGCAGTACGTCGAGCTCGCCGCGGGGCACCCGGCCGCGGCCCGCCAGGTCGTCCGCCTCACCGACCTCGCCGAGGACACCTGGATGGTCGACCCGACCGCCGACCACGAGTACGCGGCGATGCGCCGGGTGTTCAGCGGGGCCGGGCTCAACCCCCGCGTGCTGCAGGTGCGGGACAACGCCACCGCCGCCGAGCTGGTCGCCTCCGGCGAGGCCGTCCGCCCCTGTCAGCCGACCTCCCCACCGGGGCCCGGCACGGTCGTCCGCCCGGTGCACGGGGACCCGTTGGCCGTCCGGCTGCTGTTCACCTGGCGTCCGCGCGCGCTGAGCCCGCCCGCGCTGGACGCGCTGTACGGCGAACTGCGCGCCGCCTACCTGGACCTGGCCAAGGTCAACCCGGCCTACCTGGCCTGGCTGTCGCGGCACGAACCCGTCCTGCTGGGGCGGAGCTAGGACACGCCCGCGGCGGAGCCGGGACGCCCCCGGGTCCGGGCCGGGATTCCGCCGCGGCGGGGTCAGGACACGCCGGCGATCCTGCTCTCCCGGCCGTGGATCAGCACGCCCGCCGCCACCATCAGCGCGCAGACCAGGCCCGCCGCGAGCACTCCCGGGCCGCCGAACGCGGTGCAGGCCAGCACCAGCGCGGCCCCGACCGGCGCCACCGCCTGGGCGACCGCGCCGCGCTTGGTGTGCCGGGAGTGCAGGAACCAGACCGTGACCAGGTAGACCGCGGTGGGCACGGTGACCGTCGCGGTCGCGGCGGTGTCGGAGATCTCCGCCTTGTGCACCGCCGACTCCACCGCCACCTCCAGCCCGGCACCGATCGCCGCCGCCGAGGCGAACACCACGTAGTGCCCGTAACCCCAGGCGAAGGCCTGCCGGTTGGAACGCAGGTGCTCGTGGACGGGCCGGGCGAAGTAGATCCACCAGGCGGCGAAGCAGATCAGCAGGCCGCCGGCCGCCACCGGCACCAGCCGGCCCAGCTCCTCGTGCTCGTCCACCGCCGACTGGACCGCGACGGTCGCCGCCGCGACCGTCTCGCCGAGCACGATGAGGGTGAACAGCCCGTACCGCTCGGAGATGTGGTGCGGGTGCCAGGAGGTCTGCATCCGCAGCTCCGCGATCACCGGGACCGCCAGCTCGCACAGCACGCCGATCGGGATGACGTACGGGCGGACGTCCTGCGGCAGGAACACCACCACCACCCAGCCGATCTGGCAGATCGTGATCCCCACCGCGTACCGCAGCGCGACCCGGCGGGCCTCCCCCTGCTCGCCGGCCGCCGCGCGCAGCCACTGCGTGACCATCGCGAGGCGCATCACCACGTACCCGGTGATCGCCAGGGTCAGGTCCTGAGTGGCGAACAGCCGCGGCACCCCGGCGGCGAGGATCAGCACCCCGGCGATCTGGACCAGTGTGGTGATCCGGTACGGCACGTCGTCGCAGTCGTACGCCGAGGCGAACCAGGTGAAGTTCATCCAGGCCCACCAGATCGCGAAGAAGGCGAGGGTGTAACCGCGCAGGCCGTCGCCGTAGTGCCCGGCCGCGAGGTAGTGGGCCAGTTCGCGCCCGGCCTGGCCGACCGCGACCACGAAGCAGAGGTCGAAGAAGAGCTCCAGCGGGGTGGCGACCCGGTGCGGCTCGTGGCGGTCGCGCGGGACCATCCGGCGCACCGGCGGCGGGTCGACGTGGTGCGCGCGGGGTGCCGGGGCGGCGGGATCACTGGCCATCGGGGCTGCTCCGGGGTCGGGAGGGGCGGATCGTCCCCGCGCATCCTGACAGCGCCCCGGGCCCGGCGCACGCACCGGCACGGCGCGTGCGCCGGGTGGTGCGCCCCTGCCGGGACCCGCCGCACCCCGTCGGCGAAGAACCCGAATGTCCCTTTCTTCCCTTGCCGTCAGCCGTAGTTGACGCACCGGTGCGCGAAGTGGGTGACAGCTCGGCGGGTTTCCGGACGCGCCCCGCGTGATGCACCGCGAGGGGCCGGGGCGCCGCTAGATTCATCCCCGGTCGGAAGAGCGCGGGCCCTGCGGGGCCCATGAGACGGGCGGTCTGCGGGCAACGCGGAAGGTCAAGGCGGGTGGCGGGACAGCGGGGGCGGCAGAGCCGACCTTCCCGTGTCCGCACCACCGGCCTCGTGATCACCGCGCTGCTCGCCAGCGCCTGCCGTGCGGCCCGCGTCGCCGTGTCCGCGGCGGCTACTTCTCCCAGCCGACCTTGCTGTAGTCCTCCGCCGCGAGACCGAACGCGCCGTAGTTGGCGAGGCCCTTGCGCGCCGCCACGACCGTGGGCCGCTGGTAGAGCTCGACGGTGTGGCCGAGCTCCCAGATCTTCGCGTCCGCCTGGTTGTAGAGCTTCGCGGCCTCCACCGGGTCGACCGTCCCGGCCGCCTTCTTCAGCAGGCCGTCGATCTCCGGGGTGCCCAGCCGGGAGGGGTTGCTGAAGGTGTTGTCGCCCACCGGCAGCCGGAAGTTGGCCAGGCTCTTGGAGTCGGGGAAGGAGTCGGTGTTGCGCCAGCTCGCGATGTCGAACTTGCCCGGGGTGACGTACTTGGCGAAGTAGTCGTTGGCGGCCACCTTGTCCAGGTCGACCTTGACCCCGACCGTCTGCCACATCGCCGCCGCCGCGGTGGCGAGGTCGAGCTGGGCCTGGGTGGAGCCGTCGCTGAGCACCCAGTGCAGCTCCAGCGACTGCCCGTCCTTGGTGCGCGGGCCGCCGCCGGACTCCTTCCAACCGGCCTCGTCCAGCAGCTTCTTGGCCGCGACCTGGTCGAACTTCGCCCAGTCGCCGGAGTTGTCCTGGTAGCCGGTCTGGTTGGGCATGATGATGTGGTTGCCGAGCGGCTTGAACTCCACCGGCACCCCGTTGTTGGCGATCTTGATCAGCGCCGAGCGGTCGATGGCCCTGCCGAGCGCCTGGCGGACCCTCTGGTCCGCCAGCGCGCCGGTGCCGCCGAAGGAGATGTGCACCTCGTCCCACGGGCTGGCGGCCCGGATCACGGTGTCCTTGGCGCCCTTGAGCTGGCCGTACGCGGTGGCCGTGCCGGCCGAGGCGAAGTCGATCTCGTTGTTGAGGTACGCCTGGATGCTCGCCGACTTGTCCATCACCCGGAAGGTGATCTTGTCGAGCTTGGCCCGGGTGCCCCACCAGGCCGGGTCCGGGACGAGGCTGATGGTCTGCGCGGTCTTGTCCGCCACGCCGATCTTCAGCGGGCCCGCGGTGATCGGGATCTTCTCCACCCAGCCCTTGTTGAAGTCGTCCGGGGTGGCGATGCCGGCCGCCGGCACCAGCGGACGGAACAGGTTCTGCCAGTCCGCGTACGGCTCCGAGAAGGTGACCTTCACCTCGGACGGGTCGGCGCCCTGCTCGACAGCGGAGATCAGCTCGTAGCCGGACGGGTCGTAGCCGTTGTACGCCGGGTCCTTGCCGTTGCTCGCCTGCCAGTCGGCCTTGAAGTCCAGGTAGCTCAGCGGCTTGCCGTCCGACCACTTGGCCTTGGGGTTGAGCTTGTAGGTGATCACCTGCGGCGAGGTCGAGGTGACCTTGGCCTCCACCAGGTAGTTCGGGTTCGCCTGGAAGGCCCCGGAGGCGTCGGTGCCGAAGAG
The DNA here is from genome assembly GCF_040303045.1 of Kitasatospora sp. NPDC096140. Classification (NCBI taxonomy): domain Bacteria; kingdom Bacillati; phylum Actinomycetota; class Actinomycetes; order Kitasatosporales; family Streptomycetaceae; genus Kitasatospora; species Kitasatospora sp. NPDC096140. The sequence goes on along the minus strand of NZ_JBEOUW010000012.1, from coordinate 193,152 downwards.
CGTCGGCTCCAGGGCCCGGATCAGGTCCACCGTGTCGGTGTACGAGCCGCCGTCCACCTGCAGCGGGTTCCACTGGCTGATCCACTGGTCCAGCGCGAAGCGCACCTCGCCGCCGTCCTTGATCTGGTCCAGCGGCTTGGCGTTGATGTCCTGGGAGTCCTGCCTCGGCGGCTCGCTCTTGGCCACGTCGCCGGACGAGCCGCCCCCGCCCGAGGTGCACGCGGTGACCGCGAGCGCGACGGCGACGGCCGCGGCGGCCGCCCGGCCGAGACGGCGGGCCGTGGTGGAAGCGTCCATGGGGGTCCCCCTGGTGGCGTGGGTCGGAACGTGAATCGGGCGCGAGAGGCATGACTGGGCTTGAGCGTGGGCACTCAATCCGGCATCGAGCCAGAGGAACGTAACAGCGGATCAGATCCGCCACCAGGGGGAGGAACGCACGCCTGATCCAAACGTCACGGGGGGCAACACCGCCGCAACACCGCCGCCGTCCCCGAATGCTTCACTCTGACCTGCGGTTTCCCAACTGCCGCTCCGAATACGCCACCTGACGGCCCGACCGGGCCCCGACCGAAGGCCGAGACCCGATGCCCACCAGACGCGTCGGCCCCGCCCCCACCCCGGGCGGCCGCTGATGCTCCGCTACCTGGCGAAGCGGCTGAGCTACTACGCGGTGCTGCTGATCGCCGCCGTCTTCCTGGCGTACGCGATCTCCGCGACGGCCCTGCAGCCGCGCGCCTACTTCGACGCCAAGGTCCCCCGCCCGTCCGCCGCATCGGTCGAACGCCAGCTCACCGCCCTCAACCTGAACGACCGCACCCCGGTGCTCGACCGCTTCGGCCACTGGGCCGGCGGGCTGCTGCACGGCGACCTCGGCCGGACCATCCACGACACCCCGGTCACCGACGACTTCGGCCGCCGGGTCTGGGTGTCCCTGCGGCTGCTGCTGATCGGCAGCCTGCTCGGCATCCTCCTCGGCATCGCCGCCGGGGCGTGGAGCGCCGTCCGCCAGTACCGGATCTCCGACCGGCTGCTGACCGTGCTGTCCTTCGTCCTGCTCTCCACACCGGTCTTCCTGGTCGCGCTGTTCCTCAAGAACGGCGCGATCGCCGCCAAGGACGCCGCCGGCCACGAGGTGATCCCGTTCACCGGCTACGAGACCCCCGGGCTCACCGGCGGCCTCGGCGCCCACCTGTCCGACTGGGCGCTGCACCTGCTGCTGCCCACCATCTCGCTGGCCCTCGGCGGCCTCGCCACCTACAGCCGCTACCAGCGCGGCACCATGCTCGACGTGCTCGGCTCCGACTACCTGCGCACCGCCGAGGCCAAGGGCCTCACCCGCGGACGGGCGCTGCTGAAGCACGGGCTGCGCACCGCCGTGATCCCGATGTCGACCATGTTCGCGTACAGCTTCCTGGGCATCTTCACCGGCGCGATCTTCACCGAGACGATCTTCGGCTGGCACGGCATGGGCGAGTGGCTGATCCAGTCGATCAACGAACAGGACGTCAACTCGGTGGTGGCGATCAACCTGTTCACCGCGGTCGTCGTCCTCGTCTCCGGTTTCCTCGCCGACACCCTGCACGCCGCCCTCGACCCGCGCGTGCGGTCCTGACCGGAGGAAACCCGAGATGACCACCCTCTCCGCCCAGCCGGCCGAACCCACCGGGCCCGCCGGGCCGACCGGACTCCCGCTGTCCGCCGGCACCCCCCGGGCCGCCGGCCGCGGCCGGCTCGTCCTGGCCCGGCTGCTCGCCGCGCGCGGGGCGCTCGTCGGAGCCGCCGTCGTCCTGCTGCTGTTCGCGCTCGCCTTCGGCGGGCCGTTCCTCACGCCCTGGGACTACGCCACCCCCGACTTCTCCGCGCTGCACCAACCCCCGTCCGCCGAGCACTGGTTCGGCACCAACGGGGTCGGCCAGGACGTGTTCGCGCAGACCCTCCGCGGGCTGCAGAAGTCGCTCGTCATCGGCCTGCTGGTGGCGCTCCTGTCCACCGTGCTGGCCTCCGTGGTCGGCGCCTGCGCCGGCTACTTCGGCGGCTGGGCGGACCGGGCGCTGATGTTCCTGGTCGACCTGCTGCTGGTCTTCCCCGCCTTCCTGATCATCACCATCGTCTCGTCGCGGCTGAAGAGCGCCGGCTGGATCGCCTTCGTCCTGCTGCTCGCGCTGTTCAACTGGATGATCACCGCCCGGGTGGTCCGCTCGATGACCATCTCCCTGCGCGAGCGCGAATTCGTCCGCGCCGCACGGTTCATGGGCGTACGGCCGCTGCGGATCATCAGCCGGCACATCCTGCCGAACGTCGCCTCCTTCCTCATCATCGACGCCACCATCGCGGTCGGCGGCGCCGTGATGAGCGAGACCGCCCTCTCCTACTTCGGCTTCGGCGTCAAGGCGCCGGACGTCTCCCTCGGCACCCTGCTCGCCGCCGGGACCAGCGAGGCGCCGGTGTTCCCCTGGCTGTTCTACTTCGCCGCCGGGCTGCTGGTGCTGTTCGTGCTCGCCGTCAACCTGGTCGGGGACGGGCTGCGCGACGCCCTCGACCCCACCTCCGGGGCCGCGCCCCGCCGTTCCCGCCGCCGCGGCCGCCCACCGCGGCCCGACCGCTCCCGCCGTTCCGCCGGCGGTCCGCTCGGCAGCAGCCGTTCCGACAGCCGTAGGAAGCGCCCGTGACCACCACCGTCGAAACCCCGCTGCTCGCCGTCCGGGACCTGCGGGTGGACTTCGCCGGGCCGCACGGCCCGGTCCCCGCCGTCCGCGGGGTGGACCTCACGCTGCGGCGCGGCGAGACCCTCGGCATCGTCGGCGAGTCCGGCTCCGGCAAGTCCGTCACCGCACTGTCCGTACTCGGCCTGCTGCCCGGGACGGCACGGGTCAGCGGATCGGTGCGACTGGACGGACGGGAGCTGGTCGGACTGCCCGGCAAGGAGCTGGCGGCGATCCGGGGCCGCCGGGTCGCGATGGTCTTCCAGGACCCGCTCTCCGCCTTCACCCCGGTCTACCGGATCGGCGACCAGATCGCCGAGGCGGTCCGCGTCCACCAGCGGGTGGACAAGGCCACGGCACGGCGCCGGGCCGCCGAACTCCTCGACCTGGTCGGCATCCCGGCGCCCGACCGGGCCCTGGACAGCTTCCCGCACGAGTTCTCCGGCGGCATGCGCCAGCGCGCGATGATCGCCATGGCCGTCGCCAACGAGCCCGACATCCTGCTCGCCGACGAACCCACCACCGCGCTCGACGTCACCATCCAGGCCCAGGTGCTGGACGTGCTGCGCACCGCCCGCCGGGAGACCGGCGCCGCGCTCGTCCTGGTCAGCCACGACCTCGGGGTGATCGCCGGAACGGCCGACCGGGTCGCGGTGATGTACGCGGGGCGGGTGGTCGAGACGGCCGGCGTGGACGAGCTGTTCGCGGCCCCGCACCACCCGTACTCGCTCGGGCTGATCGGCGCGCTGCCCCGGCTGGACGGGCGCGGCGGTCCGCTGGTGCCGATCCCCGGCGCTCCCGCGCCGATGGCCGAGCTGCCGCCGGGCTGTCCGTTCGCGGCGCGCTGTCCGCTGGCGGAGGAGCGCTGCTCGGTGTCGGAGCCGGTCCTGGAGGGCCCGGACGACCACCTGTCGGCGTGTGTGCGGTCGGCAGAACTCGCCGAGCGGCGGCCCGCGCCGGCCGAGGTCTACCCCTTACCGGAGCTGCCGGCCGCCTCCGCTCCCGGGGACCGCGCCGACCTGGCGCCGGTGCTGGCGGTGAGCGGCCTCGGAAAAACGTTTCCGCTCCTCAAGGGCACGGTGTTCAAGCGCAAGGTCGGCGAGGTCTACGCGGTGGACGGCGTCGACCTCGACCTGCGCGAGGGCGAGACCCTCGGCCTGGTCGGGGAGTCCGGCTCCGGCAAGTCCACCACGCTGTTCGAACTGCTGCGGCTCGGCGCCCCGGAGACCGGCCGGATCGAACTGCTCGGCCACGACACCGCGAAGCTCACCCGGGCCGAGGCCCACCGGCTCCGGGGCGAACTGCAGATCGTCTTCCAGGACCCGATGGCGAGCCTCGACCCCCGGATGCCGATCGGCGACATCATCGCGGAACCCCTGCTCGCCCAGCGCTCCCCCCGCGCGGAGATCGCCCGCCGGGTGCCCGAACTGCTCCGCCAGGTCGGCCTCGACCCCGACCACGCCGTCCGCTACCCGCACCAGTTCTCCGGCGGCCAGCGTCAGCGCGTCTCGATCGCCCGGGCACTCGCCGTCCGCCCCAGGCTGCTGGTGCTGGACGAACCGGTCTCCGCGCTGGACGTCTCCATCCAGGCCGGGGTGCTCAACCTACTGCAGGCGCTCAAGGCCGAACTCGGGCTCTCCTACCTGTTCGTCTCGCACGACCTCTCGGTGATCAGGCACCTCGCCGACCGGGTCAGCGTGATGTACCTCGGCCGGACGGTCGAACAGGGCGAGGTCTCCGCCGTCTTCGACCGCCCCCGCCACCCGTACACCCGCGCCCTGCTCTCCGCCGTCCCGTTCCCCGACCCCGCCGCGGAACGCGCCCGCGACCGCATCCTGCTCGCCGGCGACCCGCCCTCCCCCACCGAGCGCCGCACCGGCTGCCCTTTCCGCACCCGCTGCCCGCGCTACACCGCGCTCACCACCCCGGCCGACCGGACCCGCTGCGAGCAGGAACGGCCCGCCCTGACCGGCGGCCCGCCGGGCACGGACCACCAGGCGGCCTGCCACCACCCGGAGGGGCCGCCCGCGGACGGTCACGCCAAGTGACCACCCGCGCACGATTCGGTGGATCGGGCCCGCGCCGTGTAATGTCTTCGACGTCAGCAAGCGCCGCTAGCTCAGTTGGTTAGAGCAGCTGACTCTTAATCAGCGGGTCCGGGGTTCGAGTCCCTGGCGGCGCACATGGCAAGGTCTCAGGCCGCTCACTTCGGTGGGCGGCCTGATTCGTTTCCGAGTGGGGTACGGCTGTTCCCGTGACGCCTTCCGATTCCCGTCCTCTCCCCGAGGAACTGTTACTGCTGTGCGCCCACCCGGACCACGGGCGCTTCCGGGCCCCGGTCAGCGAGTTCCACCACGCGGTCGCCCTGATCGGCGTCAGCGGCCTGGAACACCGCCTCTACCCCGGGCGGCCAGGCGCCCCGATCAGACGCGCCGTACGGAAACCGGCCCGGGACCTGCCCATACCGCAGGCGGTCCGGCGGGTCGGCTCCAGCGACTGAGCCCGGAGCGGGGCCCGGTCCTCCGGCGGCCCGCTCGGCCCCGGTCGATTCCTCTTGCCGGTGCCCCGGCCGGCCCTCCGGCGGCTTCCCGTCGGAGTGCCGGTCCGCACGTCAGCGGGTGTCGAGCACGGCCGAGGCCACCGCGTCCGGGCGGTCGAACATCACCAGGTGCCCGGCCGGGGCCGTGGTGCGGAAGTCGGCGCCGAGCAGTGCAGCGAGTTCCCGCTGCTCGGCCAGCCAGGCCTCGGTCCGGCGGTTCCGGCAGCCGTCGTCGGCGGCCAGCACGGTGATCGGCAGGTCCTCCGGCAGCGGCCGGGTGCGGCGCAGCCCGTCCAGCTCGGCCGCCGTGTCCAGGTAGCGCGCGTTCTCCCGCAGCAGCGCGCGCAGCGCCCGGCCGGTGCGGTAGCAGTGCCGGACCAGCGGTTCCGGGGCGAGGTCCTCGCGCCGGACGGTGGACAGCCGGGCCACCGTCCGGCGGACGGTCGGGCCCAGCAGGTAGGGCACGGCGAGGGCGGTGGCGGCGCCGGCCACCGCCCGGGCCGCCAGGTCTCGGGCGGCGGGCGCCGGGTACGGCCGGGCCGCCGGTTCGACGCTGCCGTCGACCAGGACCAGCCCGGCGGTCCGCTCGGGGTGCAGCCGGGCGAAGGCCTCGACGTGGAAGCCGGCGAGCGAGTGGCCGACGACGGTGCAGGGCTCCCGCAGCCCGAGGCCGTCCAGCACCGCCAGGATCCGCCCGGCCTCGCCGGCCGCCGTCGGAGCGGGCCGACCGGTGGCGGGCTCGCCGGCACTCAGCCCGTAACCGGGGCGGTCGTAGCGGACCACGGTGCGGTAGGGGGTGAGGAACGGGACGACGAGGTCCCAGTCGAACCAGCTGCTGCCGAGGCCACCGCTGAGCAAGCAGACCGGGCCGCTGCCCTCGGTGCGGACGTGCAGCGGCACGCCGTCGATGCGCAGGAAGCGCGCCCGGGTGCCGGGGCCACTCGGACGGCCGGGGCCGCCGGGGCCGCTCTGGCCGCCGGGATCGCTCGGACCGCCGGGGCCGCCAGGGGTTCGGGGGCCGCCGGGCTGTCGGGGGTCGCCGGGTCCGGTCATGCCGGCCTCCGTGCCGGGAGCGGCCGGGCCGGGTCGTGCCGCTCCGGCCGGTCCCGCCGGGCGGACCGGGCGACGCCCACGGCCAGGACGGCCAGCCAGAGCGCGACCAGCAGCACCTGCAGCCGCTGGCCGGCCCCGAGCGCCCAGGTGCCGCGCCCGGCCTGGAAGGCGGCGATCGCGGCGAGGCTCCAGCCGGTGGCGAGCAGTTCGGCGCCCAGCAGCCAGGGCCCGATCCGGCCCACCGGCGGCCACCAGCCGTGACGACGGGCGGCGACGGTGAGCGCGACCAGTGCGGTGAGCGCGCCGAGCACCGCGAGGCTGCTGGTGACGGCGTGCGCGGTGTGGGTCGCGGGGACGAGCCCGGCGGTCTCGCGGGCGGCGCACATCTCGTCGCTGGTCGGGGTGCAGCTGAGCGGCAGCCGGGAGTCGGCGGCGGTCGCGGCGCCGAAGACGGCCAGAGCGGACCAGCCGACGAGCGCCCAGCGGCGGCGCCGGGAGCCCCCGGTCCGCCCGGTAGCCCGCCCGGCCGTCCGTCCGGTGGTCTCCCCGGTGGCCTCCCCGGAGGCCTCCCCGGGGGCCTTCTCCTCGGCCGTCCCGCTCGCGAGTCCGTTCGCGAGGGCGGTACCGGCGGCGGCGAGCAGGCAGAGCCCGGCGACCAGGTCGGTGGCCCGGAACAGGCCGCCCAGCGGCTGGTCCTCGGCGGCGAGTTCGCTGATGTACGCCTGCACCGGGTCGAGACCGGTGCTCAGCACGACCTCCAGCACCCAGGCGGTGTACGCCACGGCACTGAGCAGCAGCAGGACGGCGACCGTCGTCCGCCCGGCACGGTGTCCTGGCTGGGGGCTGGGCACGGTTCCACCCTAACCAGCGGCGAACTCCAACCCAACCCGGAGGAAACGGACGGTTCGGACGGCTGCCACCGAAAGTGGTTCGAGGCACCCCTCCGGACCGTGTATTGTTCTCCAGGTCAGCAGGCGCCGCTAGCTCAGTTGGTTAGAGCAGCTGACTCTTAATCAGCGGGTCCGGGGTTCGAGTCCCTGGCGGCGCACAGACAGTTGGGGAGCCTCTCGCAGCAGCGAGGGGCTCCCCGATTTTTTGGCCCTCGAAGTCCGATTTGCGTGTGATGTCGGTCTCGATTGGTGCCCCGACGGAGCCATCAGGCCCGTCCTGCTCGTCAGGGCAGTAAAACCGGAATCGGGACAAAGGTCCCCGACCGCCGATGTCCCCCGCCCGTGCAGGCTGCTTCGGTCCGCCCGCAGGAAAGGCCGCGCTTTGTCCCGAAACGCCCAGAGCGGCCGTCGCACGCCGCCGATCAGTCTCCGGCCGGTCAAGCGCTTCGTGCGCTCCACCGGCGCGGCCGGCTTCTCCGGCGGACCCGGTGGGTCCGGTGGGTCCGGTGGGTCCGGCGGCGGCAAGCCGCGTCGGCCGAAGCGCACCGGCTGGCGCCGGCTGATACCCACCTGGCGGATGACCCTGCTCGGCTTCGCCTCGGCGCTGCTGCTCGGCATCGGCCTGTTCGTGCTGGGGATCACGCTGGTGAAGGTCCCGGACGCGCACGCCGCCGCGACCGCGCAGAGCAACACCTGGCTCTACTCGGACGGCTCGGTGATCACCCGCACCGGCCAGACCAACCGGCAGAACGTCGCCCTGGACAAGGTCTCCCCCGCCGCCCAGCACGCCGCGCTGGCCGCCGAGGACCGCAACTTCTACAACGAGGGCGCGGTCAACATCCAGGGCCTGGTCCGGGCCGCGGTCAACACCGCCAAGGGCGAGGGCACCCAGGGCGGGTCCACCATCACCCAGCAGTACGTGAAGAACACGTATCTGAACCAGAAGCAGTCGATCACCCGCAAGGTGAAGGAACTCTTCATCGCCATCAAGGTGGACGCCACCGAGAGCAAGGACGACGTCCTCTCCGGCTACCTGAACACCTCCTACTACGGCCGCGGCGCCTACGGCATCCAGGCCGCGGCCCAGGCCTACTTCGGCGTCGACGCCTCCGCGCTCAACCCGGCGCAGGGCGCCTACCTGGCCACCCTGCTGAACGCGCCGAGCGCCTACGACGTGGCCACCGCGACGGCCGCGGGCAAGCAGAACGCCGTCAACCGCTGGAACTACGTGCTCGACGGCATGGTCAAGGAGGGCTGGCTCCCCGCCGAGGAGCGGGCCGCCACCACCTTCCCGGACGTCCGGGACCCGCAGCCCAACCCGGGCCTGTCCGGCCAGGCCGGCTACCTGGTCGACGCGGCCACCCAGTACCTGACCTCGACCAACGTCATCAGCGAGACCGAGCTGGCCAAGGGCGGCTACACGATCAAGCTGAGCATCGACCCGGGCCGCCAGCAGGCCCTCCAGGACTCGGTCCAGGCGCAGCTGCGCGACACCCTGAACCCGGACAAGCGGAAGAAGGACGCCTCCGCCCAGGCCGGCGCCGTCTCGGTGGACCCGAAGACCGGCGCGGTCGTCGCCCTGTACGGCGGTGTCGACTACGTGAAGCACTACGTGGACAACGCGACCCGGCGCGACTACCAGGCCGGTTCGACCTTCAAGGCGATCGCGCTGGCCGCCGCCTTCGAGAACGACGCCAAGACCCAGGACGGCCGCACCGTCACCCCGCGCACGGTCTACGACGGCACCAGCGGCCGGAAGGTCCGCGGCGGCAAGGGCACCCCGTACGCGCCGCCGAACGAGGGCGACAAGAGCTACGGCCAGATCACCCTGCAGCAGGCCACCGACTGGTCGGTCAACTCGGCGTTCGCGCAGCTCGCGCAGGACACCGGGCTGCAGAAGGTCAAGGACACCGGCATCGCCCTGGGCCTGCCCGGCAACACCCCGGGCCTCGACCCGGTGCCCTCCATCCCGCTGGGCGCGGCCACCCCGAGCGTGCTCGACATGGCCGGCGCGTACGCCACCCTGGACAACGGCGGCAAGCAGATCACCCCGTGGCTGGTGCAGTCCGTGGACCGCGAGGGCGAGGCCGTGCCGCTGCCCGCGCACAAGACCACGCAGGCGATCAGCGCGGACACCGCCAACCAGGTCACCTCGATGCTCCAGGGCGTGGTGAGCGACCCGGGCGGCACCGGCTGGCGAGCAAAGGGGCTGGGTCGCCCGGTGGCGGGCAAGACCGGCACCACCGACGACCAGAAGTCGGTCTGGTTCGTCGGCTACACCCCCGAGCTGGTCACCTCGGTCGCCCTGTTCGGCCAGGACCCGGGCACCGGCGCCCAGGTCAGCCTGAGCGGCGTCGGCGGGATCGACGGCGCGGCGGGCGGCCAGTACCCGGCGCAGATCTGGACGGCCTACATGAAGGCCGCGCTCAAGGGCCAGCCGGTCAGCGACTTCCCGACCCCGGCCGACGACTACTCGGGCGCCGACGACCTGCCGACCGCGCCGAGCACGCCGAGCGGCACCCCGTCGACGGTCGCCCCCACCGGCGGCCCGACCAGCGGCCCCACCCCCTCGGGCTCCGGCTCGAAGGCGCCGTCGGACGGAACCGGCGGGGCCACCACGGCGCCGACGGATCCCCCGACCGACCAGCCGACCGGTCAGCCCACCACCCGGCCGACCGGACGACCCACCACGCGGCCGACGCCGACCACGCAGCCGACCACGGACCCGACCTCTCAGCCGACCACCCAGCCCACGGGCGGGACGGACGCGCTCGTCGGGGCGGGCACGGCGGCCTCGTCGCGGTCCGGGGGCTGACCTCAGCCGGTCCGGGGGCCGGCTTCGGGGCTGACCTGCTGGGGGGCTGACCTCGGGGGAAGCGAGTGATCGACTGATCGGGCTCGGCCGACCGGGCCCGATCGGTCGACTCGGTGATTGCGCCAGTGCGCACAGTTGAGTGCAGGACCAAATGCCGAAATGGCGCCTTACCGAACTATCGGTATGACTGTCACAATGCGGCGGTGCACAGATCAACGGCCTCCCCCACCCTCCCCTCGGGCCGAACCCTCGGCCTCGGTCTCGCGCTGGTCTCCGCCTTCGCCTTCGGCGGCTCCGGCACTGCGGCCAAGCCGCTGATCGAGGCCGGCCTCTCCCCACTGCACGTGGTGTGGCTACGGGTCACCGGCGCCGCCGTGGCGCTCCTCCCGATCGCCTACCGGCACCGGGACGCCGTCCTGCGCCGTCCCGGCCTGCTGCTCGGCTTCGGCCTGCTCGCCGTGGCGGGCGTCCAGGCCTGCTACTTCGCGGCGATCTCCCGCATCCCGGTCGGCGTCGCCCTGCTCATCGAGTACCTCGGGCCGCCGCTGCTCATCAGCTACGTCAAGTTCGTCCAGCGCAGGCCGATCAGCCGGGGCTCGGCCATCGGCGCCGGCATCGCGGTGGCCGGACTGGCCTGCGTGGTCGAGGTCTGGAACGGCCTGAGCTTCGACGCCCTCGGCGTGCTGTTCGCGCTCGGCGCCGCCTGCTGCCAGGTCGGCTACTTCGTGCTCGCCGACGCCGGCCGCCGGGGCGAGCGCCCGGTCGACCCGCTGGCCGTCAGCGCGTACGGGCTCCTCATCGGCGCCGTCCTGCTCACCGCCGCCGCCCGGCCCTGGCAGGCCGACTGGAGCCCGCTCGGCGGCGACGTGGTGATGAACGGGCACACCCTGCCCGCGTTCGTCCCGGCCGTGTGGATGGTCCTGATCGCGACCGTGCTCGCCTACCTGACCGGTGTGATCTCCGTCGGGTACCTCTCGCCACCGGTCGCCGGGGTGGTGGCCAACCTGGAGGCCGTGGTCGCCACCGTGCTGGCCTGGGTGCTGCTCGGCGAACACCTGGGGCTGCCGCAGATCGCGGGCGGCCTGCTGGTGCTGGCCGGGGCCTTCGCGGCGCAGGTCAGCACGCCCGGGGCGGAGGAGAAGGCGGCGGTGGCACCGGACGCGACTGCCGCCGTGGCCGGGGCGGCCACCGACCCGGATCCGGAGGACCGAGCGGCCACGACCGCTCGGACGGGATCCGCGACGGCTTCGTAGGAACCGGCGGCGGCCACCGGCTCCCGCCGCCAGCGGGGCCGGCGGGTCGCCGCCGAGCATGAGACCGACGGGGCCGCCGCCGAACGCGGGGCCGACCGGCCCTCCGCCGAACGCGGGGTCAGCGGGCTCACCGCCGGACGTGGGCCGACAGTGCCGCCGCCGAGCGTGGGCTCAGCGGCCGGTCCAGCCGAACCAGTCGAAGTGGTTGATCGGCCAGACGACGGCCGACACCGGCCCGACCACGTTGCTCACCGGCACGGCGCCGCCGCCGGGGCCGCGCTGGTGGTAGCGGGAGTCGGCCGAGTCGCTGCGGTGGTCGCCCTCGACCCAGACGTAGCCCGACGGCACCTTCACCGGACCGAAGTCCAGGCCCGCGCAGGAGTCGTCGCCCGGGTGCAGGTACGGCTCGTCCACCTTCCGTCCGTCGACGCTCAGGGTGGTCCCCTCGCACTGGACGGTCTGGCCGCCGGTCGCGATGACCCGCTTGACCAGGTAGTTGTCGTCCTTCGGCGGCACCAGCCCGACGAAGCTGAGCGCCGAGCTCACGCCGTCGGTGAGCGGGTTCGGGTCGGTGGGCTGGGGCGGCAGCCAGCCCCCCGGGTCCTTGAACACCACCGGCTGCCCCGGCTGCGGCTCCCAGCCGGTCAGCGGCGCCAGCTTGTTCACGCCGACCCGGTCGCCGATCCGCAGGGTGTTCTCCATCGAGCCGGACGGGATGGAGAACACCTGGAACAGGCAGGTCTTGATCAGCAGCGCGACCGCCAGGCCGACCACGATCATCGCCGGCAGCTCGATCCACCACGGGCGGGGACGACGGCCCGAACGGCCTGTCCCGTCACCGCCACCCGGACGGGTGCCCCGGCGCCCGCGCGAGCCACGGGCCCTGCGGCGCGCCTCGGCACGGCCGCCGGACACCCCGTGGGTGTGCGGGGCGTCCTGGGCGGCGGAATCGCCGGGGGCTCCGCTGGGCGTATCGGGCAGGTTCACCGCCATCGTCGCTGCTCCACCTCTCCGGCCGGGGAACCTGCACGGTACGCCAACCGCGGAGCCTGGCGAAATCGGGCATTTAGCCGTCACCGACATCCCGGGGCGCCTCCGTCCCGCCCTGCGCGGGCTGCGGACGGATGCCGGCGGCGCCCCCGGGGCCCCTCCTTCCTGCGGTTCTCCCCCTCAGGAGCCGCAGTTCCCCCTTCAGGCGCGGGCGATGGCCTCGTGGTGCCGGATGACCTCGGCGATGATGAAGTTCAGGAACTTCTCAGCGAAGACCGGGTCCAGCTTCGCGCCGGCGGCCAGCTCGCGGAGCCGCTTGATCTGGTCGCGCTCGCGTGCCGGATCGGCCGGCGGCAGCTTGTGCTCGGCCTTGAGCCGGCCGACCCTCTGGGTCGCCTTGAAGCGCTCGGCCAGCATGTGGACCACCGCGGCGTCGATGTTGTCGATGCTCTCGCGCAGGCTGGTCAGCTCAGCCCGTACGGCGTCGTCGATCCCCTCGGACAGGCCGGCGTCGGGGGTCGTGGAGTGGTCCGTCATCGGGGCGGCTCCCGGTGTCTGGGTGGGCGCCCGACCGTACGGCGGCCGGGCTCGGGCCCGGGCAAATCTAACAGGGCCCCCGCTCACGCCAGGCACCGCTGAGCGGATCCGTCCACGATCCGGACAGCCGTCCGGACCCCCGGAACGCCCCCGGGCGACCGGCACCGCCCGGCCCTGCCGACGCGGCGTGACACGCCGGGCCGGGCACCGGGCTGCCCGTAGGCTGGTGCGTGCATGACCGGAAGTGACCGCTGAGCAGTCCCCTGTAGTGGAGGTACCGATCGTGGCAACCACTCGCACCGCTCGTACGGCCTGGGAGGGCAACCTCCTCCAAGGAAAGGGCCAGACGACCTTCGTCTCGTCCGGGATCGGCACGTACCCGGTGTCCTGGCCGGCCCGCGCCGAGCAGCCCAACGGCATGACCAGCCCGGAGGAGCTCATCGCGGCCGCCCACTCGGCGTGCTTCTCGATGGCCCTCTCGCACGGCCTGGCCAACGCCGGGAACCCGCCCCGCACGCTGGACACCCAGGCCGACGTCACCTTCCAGCCGGGTGAGGGCATCACCGGTATCCACCTGACCGTCACCGGCGACGTGCCGGGCCTGGACGAGGCCGGCTTCGTCAAGGCCGCCGAGGACGCCAAGGCCAACTGCCCGGTCAGCCAGGCCCTGACCGGCACCACCATCACCCTGACGGCGAAGCTGGCCTGACGGACCGACGACTGACGGACCGACGACTGACGGACCGGCGGCTGACGGACCGGCGGCTTCCTCCGCCACTTCGTCCGCTCGTCCGCCCCAGGTGCCACCCCGGCGCGCAACCGGCGCCCGGGGGCGTGACTTCGGCGCACGCGCCCCTGGTGCACATCATGTGATGTGCACCAGGGGCGTCTGCACGTACCGCCACCCATGATCACAAAGCGGGCGAATCACCCTCGCGGCGGTCACCGCGCGTTGCCGTCGCGGCCTATGATCGGCCGAAGCGCCCTGTTCTTCACGCGGGTCCCCGTGCGACAGCGCCCCACGGCGGGCGCGCCGCAGCGGACCGACTCCGAGGACCGCGACAGAGTGCGGAGCCGGCCGCCGGAATCCCGACTGACCGGCCTGACCATCGTCAAGCGTCAGCAGCGGACGGGAGCATGCCGTGCCGGGCCAGAACGAGGGGGCCGACGCACACCACCCGGGCGTGCGGCACGAGGAATCACCACACCACCGCCGCCTCGCCGCGCCGTTCCTCGATCCGGCCGCCGCGCCGGTCCCCGGCGCCGCAGTCGGACCCGTCGCAGGGGTCGGACCCGTCGGCGGAGCCGCGACCGGGCCCGCAGTGGGGCCTGCGGGAGGGCCGGTGGGAGGGTCGGCCGCAGGATCCGGCGCCAGGCCGTCCACCGGAGCGCTCGCCCCGCCCGGTGCCTGCGGGACGCTGGAGGAACCCGAGGTGCTGCTCTGCCCCACCTGCTCGGCCCCGCTCACCGACGGCACCCACCGCGCCGGGGCCGACGGGGCCGACCGGGCGAACGGCGGCGACCGGCTGCTGGCCGCACTGCGGGCCAGCGAGTCCCGGTTCCGGGCAGCCTTCTGCGACGCGGTCATCGGGATGGCCCTGATCGACCCCGAGGACCGGATCATCGAGGTCAACCCCGCCTTCGCCACCCTGATCGGACAGGGTGTCGGCGACCTGGTCCGCACCCACCTGCACGAGATCATCGACCCGGAGGGCATGCCGGCCAGGCTGTTCTCCGAGCTCGTCCACGGGGAGCGGGAACGGTTCCGCGTGGAGAAGCAGCTCAAGCACCGCGAGGGCCACGACGTCTGGAGCAAGGTCACCGTCTCGCTGATCCGGGACGGCGCCGGGGAGCCGCTCTACACCCTCGCGCTGGTGGAGGACATCTCCGAACAGCGCCGGCTCGGCGACCGCCTGGAGTACCAGGCCCTGCACGACCCGCTGACCCGGCTGCCCAACCGGGCCTACTTCTTCGAACGGCTCGACGCCGCCTGCGTCACGGCCGCCGAGGAGCCCGCTCCGGGCCCGACCGACGACGAAGGCCGCCGGGTCGGCGTCTGCTACCTGGACCTCGACGGCTTCGCGGCGATCAACGAGGCCCTCGGCCACCACATCGGCGACCAGCTGCTGATCGCCGTCGCCACCCGGCTGCGGCGCGGGTTCGACGGGTACGACACCCACCTGGTGGCCCGGATGGGCGGCGACGAGTTCGCCGTCCTGGTCACCGACAGCCTGGGCAGCGAGCAGCTGACCGAGCTGGCCGGCCGGATCCTGGAGGTGCTGGAACGTCCCTTCGACGTCGCCGGGCACCGGCTGGTGATCACCGCCAGCGTGGGCGTGGTCGAACGGTCCGTGCACGAGACCACCCCGACCGACCTGGTCAAGGACGCCGACGCCACCCTCTACTGGTCCAAGGCCGACGGCCGCGCCCGCTGGACCCTCTACGACCCGGACCGCGGCGCCCACCAGCTCACCCGCCAGCTGCTCGCCACCGCGCTGCGGCCGGCCCTGGAACGCGGCGAGTTCACCATCGAGTACCAGCCGCTGGTCGGCCTGGCCGACGGCGCCGTGCACGGAGCCGAGGCCCTGGTCCGCTGGCGCCACCCCCGCTACGGGACGCTCTCCCCGGACCGGTTCATCCCGCTCGCCGAGGAGTCCGGCGCGATCGTGCCGCTCGGGAAGTGGGTGCTGGAGGAGTCCTGCCGCCAGGCCCGCCAGTGGCTCACCGAGTTCCCGGACACCGAGACCTTCGTGAGCGTCAACCTGGCCGCCCGCCAGATCTGGGACTCCGACGTCGTCGCCGACGTCGCCCGCGCCCTCGAACGCACCGGCCTGCCCGCCCGGCTGCTCCAGCTGGAGATCACCGAGAGCGCCCTGCTCGGCCCCGGCGGACGTCCGCTGCAGGCCCTCCAGGCCCTCGCGGACATGGGCGTGCGGATCGCCATTGACGACTTCGGCACGGGCTACTCCAACCTGGCCTACCTCTCCAGGCTCCCCGTCCACGTACTGAAGCTGGACGGCACCTTCATCGAGGGCTTCCGCGACCCGGCCCCCGCCGACCGCCCCGGCCTCCCCGAGCTCGGCACCCGCCGCAGCGACGCCGACGAGCAGATCGTCGGCGCAATGGTGCAGCTGGCCCACACCCTCGGTCTGACCGTCACCGCCGAGGGCATCGAGAGCGCGGCCCAGGCCGAGCGGCTGCGGCTGACCGGCTGCGACACCGCCCAGGGCTGGTACTTCGCCCGACCGGGCGAGGCCGCGCTGGTCGCGGCCATACTCCGCGACGGCCGCCCCGCCCTGGACGGGCGGTAGCGGCAGCAGGACGCGGAGGCGGGGCGGCGGGCAGCCGCCGCCCCGGGGCGGTCAGGCGTGCACAGCGGCGGTCGGGGTGGTCAGGCGTGCACAGCGGCGGTCGGGCCCCTGCCGT
The DNA here is from genome assembly GCF_040303045.1 of Kitasatospora sp. NPDC096140. Classification (NCBI taxonomy): domain Bacteria; kingdom Bacillati; phylum Actinomycetota; class Actinomycetes; order Kitasatosporales; family Streptomycetaceae; genus Kitasatospora; species Kitasatospora sp. NPDC096140. The sequence continues at coordinate 176,947 of NZ_JBEOUW010000012.1, read as the reverse complement.
CAGGCGGCTCCTGCCGTCAGGCGTCTGCCGTCAGGCCGTACGCCTCGGCGATCAGGCCGTAGGAGCGGAGGCGGGCCTCGTGGCCGTGGATGTGCGAGGTGACCATCAGCTCGTCCACTCCGGTCCGCTTGCGCAGGGCCTCCAGTCCGTCGGCGACCCGGCCCGGGTCGCCGAGCACGACGTTGTCGAGCCAGCTGTCGATGAAGTCCGCCTCGGCCGGGCTGTACGGGTACTGCTCGGCCTCCTCCGGGGTGGGGATCGGGCCGGGGTTGCCCCGCCGCAGCCGGAGCATGCCGAGCGCGGCGGAGCGGGCCAGCCGGCGGGCCGAGGGCTCGTCGTCGGCGGCGACCGCGCTCACGCCGATCAGGGCGTACGGCTCGGTGAGCACGGCGGAGGGGCGGAAGGACGACCGGTAGAGGTCCAGGGCCGGGAGGGTGTTGGCGCTGCTGAAGTGGTGGGCGAAGGCGAACGGGAGGCCGAGGCGGCCCGCGAGTCGGGCGCTGAACCCGGAGGACCCGAGCAGCCAGACCGGCGGGCGGCCCTCGCCCCGGGGAACGGCGGTGAGCTGGGCGTACGGGTGCCCGGCGGGGAAGTCGCCGTCGAGGAAGTGGGTCAGCTCGGCGAGCTGCTGGGGGAAGTCGTCCGCGCCCTCGGCCTGGCCGCGGCGCAGCGCGCGGGCGGTCGCCGGGTCGGTGCCGGGGGCGCGGCCGAGCCCGAGGTCGATCCGGCCGGGGTGCAGGGCCTCCAGCAGGCCGAACTGCTCGGCGATGGCCAGCGGGGCGTGGTTGGGGAGCATCACGCCGCCCGAACCGAGCCGGAGCGTCGTGGTGTTCGCCCCGAGGTGGGCGAGCAGGACGGCCGGGGTCGAGCTGGCCACGCCGGGCATGCCGTGGTGCTCCGCGACCCAGAACCGGTGGTAGCCCCACTGCTCGGCCTTGCGGGCCAGCGTCGTGGTGGCCGCCAGCGCCTCGGCGGGCGTGTGGCCGGCGCCGACGGTCGCCAGGTCGAGGATCGAGAGCGGAGCGGGCGCCGTGCCGCGGGCGGTGCCCCGGATCGCTGCGCCGGCCACCGGCCCGGTCCCGTGCTCCTGCTGGTCCTCGCTGGTCATGCCGTCCGCCCTCCTGGCTGTCGTGAGCCGTCCTCCGTGTGGCGACGTGCCGGTCCCGGACGGCCCGGCGGTCGCTGTTGCCGACCGGGGTCAACCACGGCGGGCGGCTCGCTGTTCCCGTGGTCGGGGCACCGTTCGCCCCCGGTCCGAACACGTTTCGGCCATTCCTCCAGGGGCCGCCGACCACTCGTGCAACTGACGGAGAGCCAGCGCACGGACACGGTTGGCGACTTCACGCCAGCGCCGGAAGTCGCCAGGGCCAGGGCTCGCGACGACGGCCGACATCCGGCAGGCTGGTGATCAGGAGCGGATCGCTGAGCGGGATCCGCGCTCCACCAGCAAGATCGTCGGGCTGGACCAGTTCCGGACGATCACTGCGAGCCCTCGGCGCGGCACCCCGCCCCGGGGGCTCGTTCGGTTCCTGGCGGCGACGACGGCAGCCTTCCCCGACGGAGGCTCGTCCTCCGCCCCGCCCGGTGCGCACGGCCCGGCACCCGGCGGAGCGGCCGGAACCGGCGGTCGTGATCTGCGGCATACCGGGGTGCTTCATGCCATGAAAAGTCGAGGCGCTAGCGTTGACCCCTACAGCCACCTGCTCGCTCGGGCGGCGTGGAGGGAGTAAGGGCCTTGAACTTCGTGGCGGCGATCGGATCCTCGTGGATCTGCGCCCTGGCTCTGTTCGCCGTGCTCGGCGACGCCCTCCTCCCCTTCATCCCCAGCGGGACGCTGGTCATCCTGGCCGTGCTCAAGACGGCACAGATCAACGGGGCTCCGCTGATGCTCGGCCTGGGCGTGGCGGTGGCCTCCTTCCTGGGTGATCTGCTGTTGCTCCACCTGGCACGGCGCGGCGCCCCGATGCTGCACCGCCGGCTCGCCCGGCGCCCCAAACTGGCGGCCAGCGTGGCCCGGGTCCAGGAAGCCCTGGTCGAACGCCCGCACGGCGCGGCCGCCGCCATGGTGGTGATCGCACGGTTCGTCCCGGCCGGCCGGACCGTCCTCGACGTGGCGATCGGCCACTCCCCCGCCCATCCGCACCGCTTCCTGCACTGGTCGGCGCTGGCCGCACTGATCTGGGCCGCCTACATCGTCACGCTGGGCTGGCTGAACAGCCACTGGTTCAACACCGCCTGGCTGAGCCTCGTGGTCTCCTGCGCGGCGGCCACCGCCATCAGCACCGCGATCGCGCGGATCGTGCGCCGCAACCGGCGGCTCGCCGCGCTCTGATCGGCCCACCCGGGGTGGCCGGCGCTCGCCGCCCCTGCCGGCCTCGACCCCCACCCTCGGCCCTGCCCTCGGCCGCCGACCTCAGCGGGGCGACCTCCGACCTGCGACCTCCGCGGGGCGCTGTCCGCGCTGGAACGACTGCCCTGGGGGCACACTGCCCATCAAGGGGCAAAAATTTCCCCAAAAGGGCGATCAAACGGGCCGAACGCTGACGAACCGCCACCAACCCCGGACGGACCGGCGGTACCGTACTGCGCGGGCCGCGAGGAATGCGAAGCGTCACAGGACGGCAACAGATACCGGATCCCTGCAGCCCGGCCGGACGCACCCGACGTGTTGAGAGTCGTCGGAGCCCGGCGGCCTTGGAGGCCGTTGCGGCGACATGACATGCTAGCGGCGGAATAATCATCAATTGCCCGATTTGACCGGTGCGGCCGCGGACCGCCCTCACCACCGGTATCGGTACCCAGGGGAGACCATGACCAGCATCTCGCGCAGGACGGTGCTCAGTGCGACCGCTGCGACCGCGGCCCTCGGCGCGGTCTCGGCCTGCTCCAGCGGCGGATCCGGGTCGGGTCAGGGCTCCGCCTCCCCCGGCTCCGGCGGCGCGAGTGGCGCCCAGGACGGCGGCGCCGGCGGTCAGGCCCAGCCGGTGGTGCCCAAGGGCACCCCGATCGGCGACGGCTCCAATGCGGACACCGGCCCGCAGCCCAACCAGCCCAAGCCCGAGAAGCTCAAGCCGGGCGAGCGGCCGCCGCAGTTCGTGGTCTTCTCCTGGGACGGTGCCGGCGGCACCGAGGACGGCCAGTTCCCCCGCTTCCTGAAGCTGGCGGAGCAGTACAAGGCCACGATGACCTTCTTCCTCTCCGGGATCTACGCCCTGCCCAAGGGCAAGGCCGACCTGTACCACCCGCCGAAGCACTCGGTCGGGGCCTCGGACATCCCGTACCTGTCGGACGGCGCGGTCAAGAGCACGCTCAAGCTCATCAGCCAGGCCTGGCTGGCCGGGCACGAGATCGGCACCCACTTCAACGGGCACTTCTGCTCCAGCCGCCCGGACAAGAACGGGGTCAACATGTGGACCCCGGAGGACTGGCAGAGCGAGATCGACCAGGCCATCGGCTTCGTCACCCAGTGGCGGACCAACACCGGTTTCACCGACGTCGATCCGCTCCCGTTCGACTACAAGAAGGAGCTCATCGGCGGCCGCACTCCGTGCCTGGAGGGGCAGAAGGCGCTGCTGCCGACCATCGCCAAGCTCGGCTGGAAGTACGACGCCAGCTCGTCGGGCGGCCTCCAGATATGGCCGCAGAAGGTGCAGGACGGCAAGGTCTGGGACTTCCCGCTGCAGTCCATACCGTTCCCCGGGCACACCTTCCAGGTCCTGTCGATGGACTACAACATCCTGGCCAACCAGTCCAAGGGCAGCACCAAGGGCGACCCGGCCAGCTACAACGACTGGCGCACCCAGGCCGCCGGCTCCTACCTGGCGGGCTTCGAGCGCGCGTACAACAGCAACCGCGCACCGTTCTTCATCGGCAACCACTTCGAGCAGTGGAACGGCGGCATCTACATGGACGCCGTCGAGCAGGCGCTCAAGTCGATCGCCGGCAAGCCGGACGTCCGGCTGGTCTCCTTCAAGCAGCTGGTCGAGTGGCTGGAGGTGCAGGACCAGTCCACCCTGCGCAAGCTGCGCTCGCTCAACGTCGGCCAGGCGCCGGCGGGCGGCTGGGAGACCTTCCTCGGCACGGCCGGCTGACGCACGGCCGGGGTGCGGCGGAGAGCAGCACCGCTGGGGGCAGCACCACCAGGAGGGTGGACCGACGGAAACGGGCCGCCGGGGGCGTGGCGGCCGGTGGGTGTCCTGACCCCGCCGGCCGCTGTCGCCCCGGTCCGCCCCGGTCCGGTCGAGCGGGTGGCTACCCCGCGGCGGGGGCGTCCGCGAGCAGGCTGCGGACGATCCGGTCGGCCCCGGCCTCGCCCCAGAGGATCGAGTAGTGGTTGGAGTCCGGCACCGGCGAGGCCGGAACCCGCTCCGGGTCCAGCCCGGCCAGCCCGATCCGTTGGTGGTCGTAGAGGCCCTGCGGCTCGTCGAGCAGTCCGCGTTCCGCCCAGAGCAGTTCGGCCGGGCAGGGCAGCCGGTGCACGGCGGAAGCCGCCTCCCGGTCCAGGAGCACCTGGGCGCCGTCGGCCTGCACGGCCTCCAGCACGCAGGAGGAGCGCAGTTCGGGCACCGCGCCGACGAGGTCGCGCTGGGTGTAGGCGTCGATCCCCTCCGACCACGCACCTCCGAAGGCCGGGTGCCGGCGCCAGAACTCCCGGTAGGCCTCCTGGTCCGGGAAGGTCATCGACAGCCGGGCCAGTGCGGGCCCGAGCACCGCGGCCAGGGCGTCCTCCTCGCGAACGCCCTCCGGCAGCGGGAAGGTCACCGCGCCGTCCACCAGCAGGACCCGGCGGACGAGTCCGGGGTGCCGCACGGCGGCCAGGGCGGCGACCCAGGCCCCCATCGAGTGGCCGACGACCACGGCGGGCCCCGTGTCGAGGGCGGTGATCAGTGCGGCCACGTCATCGGCGTGCCGGGCCAGTCCGTACGGTCCGGAGACCGAGCGGCTGGCGCCACGGCCCCGCAGGTCGGGCGCGACCAGGGTGACGCGTCCGGCCATCCTGCGGGCGACCTCGAACCAGGCGAGGCCGTTGGCGGTGATGCCGTGCACCGCCACGACCGTCGGCGCCCCCGGTTCGTCGGCGGGCCAGCGCAGGACGGTCAGGTCCCCGCCGGGCACGGGAACGGTCGACTCCTCGGGTTTCAGTGGTGACTGGCTCACGCGGGGGCACCTCCGGTGGGGCGGGCGGTCCGGACGTCGGCCGGCGTCCGGGCGGAGCGGGCGGATCTGGCGGCGTGGATGCGGGCGGGCAGTCCGGCCAGGCCGCCGGGCAGCAGGTAGACCACGGCGACGAACAACGCGCCGAGCAGGAAGAGGGGTTGGGAGAGCGGCACCCGCAGCGCCGCGGGCAGGTCCGCGACGGCCGTGGAGTTGGCGAGGTCGCCGAGCCGGTGGCTCGCCCAGGTGTACAGGACACCGCCGAGCAGTGGGCCCCAGCGGGTGCCGGACCCGCCGAGGACGACCATGACCAGGAGGGCGAGCGTGGCGTCCGAGGAGGCGGCCTGCGGGGTGGCGCCGCCGGTCAGCAGCAGGTAGACCACCCCGCCCAGCCCGGCGAGCGCGCCGGCCAGCACGAAGGCGACCAACTTGTAGCCGTAGGGGCGCAGTCCGAGCACCTCGACCCGGCGCTCGTTCTCCCTGATGCCCTCCCAGACCCGCCCGATCGGCGAGTTGACGGCCCAGTGGACCGCGGCGACCGTCAGCACCAGGTAGCCGACGGCGATCCAGTAGAGGGTGGCGGTGTTCTCGATCCCGAGCAGGCCGGAGGGCAGCAGGTCGGCCGGGGCGGACCGGCCCTCCTCGCCGCCGGTGACGCCACCGGGGTTCCGCTGGACGAGGATGGAGCCGGCCTGGGCGAAGGCGAGGGTGACCATGGAGAAGCCGATGCCGGTGACGCGCAGGCTCACCGAGCCGAGCAGCAGGGCCAGCAGCACGGTGCAGGCGACGCCGAACACCGCGGCGGCGGCGAACGGCAGTTGCAGCTCCAGCATGCCGAGATCGGTGGCGTAGAGGCCGGTCGCGAAGTAGAGCGCGTGGCCGAAGGAGAGCAGTCCGGTACGGCCGAGCAGGAGGTCGTAGCCGGTGGCGAGGGCCCCGTAGAGCAGGCACAGGGCGAGGAGTTGGAGGCTTCCCGGGCTGCCGAGCGGGCCGTCGAGCAGTCCCGGGACGGGAAGCGCACTGTATGGGGCGACAAGGAGCGTGATCAGCAGGGCGATCGGCCACCAGCGTAGCGCTCTGTGCAGCACTGTCCAGCGATGAGTGAATGAATCACCTGTTCGAGTGATCATGGCGGACTCGCGTGTGTGTTCCCTCTGGGTCGTGGGAAGGCCGGTGTCAGTCCCCCCTGCCGGGGCGGCACTGCGGTGGACCGCGGGGCCACCGGTGCTCGTGATCGGAGTTTCGGCGGTCACGCGAGCCTCCCGGTGAGTCCACGGGGTCGGACCAGAAGCAGTACGGCGAGCAGGACGACGACCGAGAGGTCGCCGAGCCCGGCGCCGGTGTAGTAGTTGGCGAACTGCTGGACGAGGCCGACGCCCACCGAGGCGGCGGCGGCCCCGGTCACGGATCCCATGCCCCCCATGACCACGACGACGAAGGCGAAGATGAGCAGACCGGTCCCCTGGCCGGGATTGACCGAACCGAAGTAGAGACCGCCGAGGGCGCCGCCGAGCGCGGCGGCCGCCCCGCCGAGGGCGAAGACGAGGGTGAACGCCCTCCGGACGTCGATGCCGAGCGCCGTGACCATCGCCCGGTCCTCGACGCCGGCCCGGACGACCAGCCCGTAGCGGGTGCGGGCGAGGAACAACCGAAGAGCGAGCAACAGCAGCGCGGCGGCAGCCACCAGCACGAAGCGGTTGACCGGGACGGTCGCACCGAGCACGTGCCAGGTGCCGGACAGCAGGGCCGGCTGGGGGAAGGGGCGGGCGTCCGCGCCCCAGATCCCCATGAGCAGGGCGGGTACGGCGAGCCCGACCCCGACGGTGGCGAGGATCTGATCGCGCGGGCGGCTGTAGAGCGGCCGGATCAGGAAGAGCTCCAGCAGGACGGCGGCGGCCGTCCCGACCAGGGTGCCGAACGGCACCGCGAGCCAGAAGGAGAGACCGGCCTCGGCGCCCGCCCACCAGGTGGCGTACGCGCCGATGGAAAGCAGGGCGCCGTGCGCGAAGTTGAGCACGTCCATCAGACCGAAGATCAGCGACAGACCGGAGGCGACCAGGAAGTACAGCGCACCGAGACCGAGCCCGGTACAGGAAAGGAGGACGACGGTGTCCATCAGGGCTTCACCTCCGCGGTGACGGCAGGAGCGGCCGGGGAGGCCGCGGGCCGGGACCCGCCGGCGAGCGGGTGGCGGGAGCCGACGCCGAGCAGGCGGCGGGCGGCTTCCTCGTCCGCCAACAGCTCGGCGGTGTCCCCGCGGTGGGCGGTTCGGCCGTCGGCCAGGACGGCGCAGGTACCGGCCAGTCGGCGGACGAGGGCGAGGTTCTGCTCGACGAGGAGGACGGGCACGGCCTCGGCTGCACGCGCCAGGACCTCGGCCACCTCGGCGACGATCCTGGGCGCCAGGCCCTTGGTGGGCTCGTCGGCGATGATCAACCGGTTGCGGTTGAGCAGCGTCCGGCCGATCGCCACCATCTGCTGCTGGCCACCGGAGAGCGTCCCGGCCAACTGTCCGGCGCGGTGCTTCAGTTCGGGGAAGAGCTCGTGGACGAGCGGGTAGTTCGGCTCGGTGACACTCTCCCCGCCCGGGGCCCCGCGCTCGGCGAGGCGGAGGTTCTCGGCGACCGTCAGACCGGCGAAGACCCCCCGGTCCTCGGGCGCGTACCCGATGCCATGGCGAACGACCAGATGTGTGGGAAGGGAGGAGAGTTCGGCACCGCCGAGGCGGATGCTGCCCGTACGCGGCACCAGGCCCATGACGGCCTTGACGGTGGTGGTCTTGCCCGCACCGTTGCGGCCGAGGAGCGCGGTGACACCGGTGGGAGCCACGTCGAGGTCGACACCGTGCAGGATGTGCAGCCCTTCGACGACCACCCGCAGGTCACGGACGGAGAGGAGGGGTTCGGCACCCGGCGCCAACGAGGAGGACGGCTGAGGAGAAGCGGACGACTGCGGCGAGGAGAGCGGAGAGGAGGTCACAACGCCTCGCCCAGGTAGGCCTGTTGCACGGTCGGATCGGCCATCACGGCCTCGGGGGTGTCCAGGGCGAGCAGGGTGCCGTGGTGCATCACCGCGAGCCGGTCGGCCAGACCGAGCAGGACGTCCATGTGGTGCTCGACCATCAGGACGGTCCGGCCCAGGTCGCGGTGCACGGAACGGATCAGTTCGGTGAGGGCCGGTACCTCCTCCGCGCTCACGCCGGCCATCGGCTCGTCCAGCAGGATCAGCCGCGGGTCGGAGACCAGCAGGACGGCCAGCTCCAGCTTGCGCTTCTCCCCGTGCGAGAGCGCGCCGGCCAGGGTGTCGGCGCGATCGGTGAGCTCGGTGCGGTGCAGGGTGTCGGCCAGCTGCTCCTCGTAGCGGTCGGCCCGGCGCCAGAGCCGGTACGAGGCGCGCGGGCCGGCGGCCGCCTGCGCGGCCAACCGGACATGGTCGGCGACCGTCATGCCCGGCCAGAGGGAGGAGGTCTGGAAGGTGCGGCCGAGCCCCCGGCGAGCCCGCGCGTGCACGCTCTCGGCCGTGACGTCGGCGCCGTCGAGCCGGAGCCTGCCGTGGGTGGCCGAGTGGATGCCGGAGATCAGGTTGAAGAGGGAGGTCTTGCCGGCGCCGTTGGGCCCGATGAAGGCGATGAACTCGCCTTCGCCGACCGAGAAGGAGACGTCCTCGACGATGGGCACCCCGCGGACGGACCAACCGAGCCCGTCCAGTCCCAGCACCGGGGAGGAGGAGCACACGGCCGACGCGGCAGGAGCGGTGGCGGTACGGGCGGGCATCGGGATCAGCCCGCCATCGGGGCGACCGGCGGCGCCACCTCGTCCGCGGTCAGCGACTTCTCCACCGAGGGCTTGGCAGCGGACCCGGTGCCGGTCAGCCGGACCTGGAACATCGGCTGGAGGAGGGCGTGGTCCTCGGCGCGGACCGTGGTCCTGCCCTTCACCCCGTCGAAGCTCCAACCCTCCAGCGCCTTGACCAGGGCCGACGTGTCGTCGGCGGAGCCGTGGGCGGCCTCGACGGCGTGCACGATCATCTGGGCCGCGGTGAAGCCGTCAGGGGTGAAGATGTCGGTCTTCCCACCGGCAGCGGTGACGGCCTCGTCCATGGCCTTCTCGACCGGGGTGCCCGCGGCACCACCGAAGTAGTGGTTCAGGAAGGAGATCTTCTCGCCGGCCGGTCCGAACAGCGGGTAGGAGGCCGCCAGGTCGAGGCCGGTGACGACCTTGGTGTCGGTGAACACGTCCTGCTGGTTGAGCGCCGTCCACAGGGCCGAGGCGGTGTCACCGGCCCAGGCGACGAACAGCAGGTCGGGTTTGGCGGTCCTGGCCTGGGTGGCGAAGGGCGTGAGGTCGGTGGCGCTCGGCGGGGCGAGCACCTGGTCGACCGTCGCCCCCTCGGCGCCGAGCACCGCCTTGACGGCGGCCACGTTGGCCTGCCCGAAGGCGTTGTCCTGGGCGAGCACGGTGACCTTCTTGCCCTTGGCATCGCCCACGAACGAGGCCGCGGTCCTGATGTCCTGGTAGGACTGGCGGCCGGAACGGAAGGTGTACGTGTTCAGACCGGTGACCTTGTCGGCGGCGGCCGGGCCGCTGATGAAGAGCACCTTGTTCTGGGCGGCGATCGGGCCGACCTGGAGGGCCACGCCGGAGGCGGTGGAGCCGGCCAGCACCTTGCAGCCCTTGCCGATCAGGTCCTTGGCGGCGGACACCGCCTTGGCCGGGTCGCCCGCGTCGTCCTGCTCCTCGAACTCGATCTTGTGCCCGTCGACCGCTCCGGTGCCCTTGGTCGCATAGCTCAGGCCGGCCTTGAATCCCTCCAGGTACTGCTTGCCGTAGGCCGCCAACGGTCCGGTCCTGGAGTACACCAGGCCCACCTTGACCGGACCCTTGCCACCGCCGTCCGCCGCGCCCGTCCCGGCGGTACCGGCCTTGGCGCAGCCCGCGGCGAGCAGGACGCACGCCGCGAGGACGGCGAGCTTCCGGGCCGGTCCGCCGGTCAGGGAATCGCCCGGGCCGACGCCGGAGGCGGTCCCGGTGGGGGCTGTCGAACTGCGCATGGTGACCGACTCCTGAGGTGCGGCGGGGTGGATGCCGGAACCGTAGGTGTGCGGTGGGAGCGGCGACATGTGGCCGGGAGATGCATCGGCCCGGCGGGATGTGGCCCTGGTCGACATACCGCCGGTCCGGCAACGCCCCCGGGGCGCGCGGGTGTGGCCCGCCGACACGGGTCCGCACCCACCCATGGCGGTGGCCGCCATCGCTGCGCCGGCCCGTGAGCGGTGACGGTGGAGAGGGGCGCCTGCGAGCCGGGACGGCCCCGGGAAGGGAGCGGGCCGGGCCCGCGCCCGCTCTCCCCTCCCCCCTTCCATCCACTCCCTCACGAGGTGATCCCTTGGACAAGGTCCTGGACTCCCCCGCCGACGCGGTCGCGGACATCCCCGACGGCGCCGTGCTGGCCGTCGGCGGCTTCGGCCTCTGCGGCATCCCGAGCACCCTGATCGGTGCGCTGGTGGACGCCGGCCCGACCGGACTGCGCGTGGTCTCGAACAACTGCGGGGTGGACGACTGGGGGCTGGGCCGGCGCACGCTGGCCGAACGGCTCCGGGCGGGCGGCGCCGGCATCCCGGCGTTCTTCACCCCGGCCGGGGTCGGCACCCAGGTCGAGGAGGGCGGGCTGCCGTGGCGCTACGCGGCGGACGGTTCGGTGGCCGTGGCCTCGCCGCCCAAGGAGGTCCGGGAGTTCGGCGGCCGCCGGTACCTGCTGGAAGAGGCGATCACGGCGTCCTTCGCGCTGGTCCGCGCCGAGGTGGCGGACCGGCACGGCAACTGCGTGTTCCACGCGGCCGCCCGCAACTTCAACCCGCTCTGCGCGGCGGCGGGCCGGATCACCCTGGTCGAGGCGGACCGGATCGTCGAGCCGGGCGAGCTGCCGCCGGACGCCGTGCACCTGCCCGGGGTGTACGTCGACCGGGTGGTGGCCGCCGACCCCGAGGACCGCCGCATCGAGCGCCGGACCGTCCGCCCCGCGCTCCAGGAGGTCTGAGCCGATGTCCGCCCCGAGCAGTACCCTGCCCGTCCCCGGCACCGGCGCCGGCCCCGCCTCCAGTACCGGCCGCGGGGACGGCGCCGCGACGACCGCCACCGCCACCCCCACCGCCGCCACCCCCACCGCCACCGCTGCCACCACTGCCACCGGCCTCGACCGGCGCAACGCCCTGGCCGCCCGCGCCGCACGGGAGTTGGGCGACGGGCAGTACGTGAACCTGGGCATCGGCCTGCCCACCCTGATCCCCGACCACCTCCCGCCGGGCGTCGAGGTGGTGCTGCACTCCGAGAACGGGATCCTCGGCGTCGGCCCGTACCCGGAGCAGGGCGCCGAGCACGCCGACCTGATCAACGCCGGGAAGGAGACCGTGACGGTCGCCCCCGGGGCCTCGTACTTCGACTCCGCCCTCTCCTTCGGCATGATCCGGGCGGGCCGGATCGACGTCTCGGTGCTCGGTGCGATGCAGGTGTCGGCCGCCGGTGACCTCGCGAACTGGATGGTCCCCGGCAAGACGGTCAAGGGCATGGGCGGTGCGATGGACCTGGTGCACGGGGCCCGCCGGCTGATCGTCGTGATGGAGCACACCGCCAGGGACGGCTCGCCGAAGATCGTCGACGAGCTGTCGCTCCCCGCGACGGGTCGAGGAGTCGTGGACCGGATCGTCACCGATCTCGCGGTGATCGACGTGACCCCGGAGGGGCTGCGCGTGGTGGAGACGGCGCCGGGCGTCGGGTTCGAGGAGGTCCGCGCGGCGACCGGAGCCGCCCTGCTGCCGCCCGGGTGACGCCGCCGCCCGCTCCGACGCGCCACGGGGCTCGCCCTCGAAAGGAATTCGTATCCATATCACCTCCGGCCGCGCGATCGGCCCGGAACCACTGGGTCTTCATGCCTGGGTGGTGATCATTTCTCGGAACGGTTGCAATCACCGTGACGCTCCGGGAGAGTTGACCACCTAGCGGATCTGAGCGCCCGGAGGGGAAGCCGGGAGTTTCGCCGGGTCCCGCATTCGAAGTCACCGTGCAGGCGCACAACTGAACCAGTCGCACACTTCATGTGCCGAACAGCCCGGTGAACTGCCTGGAAAGGCCGCAGTTCACCGGGCCGTGTTCTGTCTGGACGACGACTCCACGACGAGGCCGAGCAGTACCGCAAGGTGAACTCCGGGGGGAGCAGCTATGACCACGCCGTTCTCGCGACGAAAGGGCATCGGAACGGCCCGGGGGCGAGGCGCCGGGCAGCTCGACGGGGCCGCCCTGGGCGAGTTACCCATACCCGAAGCCCCGTACGACTACGGCCACTTCAGCCGCCTCGCCGGCCCGGCACACGATCCGGACGACGACGGCGACCTCGGCGGCGGGATCTACTGCCCCGAGCCGGCCCACTCCGCCCCCGCCCCCGGCCGCATCCCCAGCGCCGGCCCCGGTCGCACCCCCGACGCCGGCTCCAACTCCGGCCCCGCGACACCCCCCCTGGGCGGCCCGGCGGCCCCGCCCGCGGCAGGCGCTTCGCAGCCCGGGCCCTCCGCCGACCCGTACCGCGCGCCCTACCGCGTCCGCTACCGGAGCCTGTTGCGCCGCGAGCCGCACCGGATCCGGGCCGCCCTGCTGCTGGCGGCCGCCCCCGTCGTGGAGGCGGTGCTGCTGATCTGGCTCCTGCTGCCGGAGCACTGGCCGGAGCGGCTGGACGAGACGAACGTCCTGGTGCTGCTCGGCGACAAGGTGATGATCGGGATCATCGCCGTGGTCGAGGTGTTCCGGCTGGTCAACGTGGTCTCCAACGCCCACGCCACCCTCGTCGCCCGCGATCCGATCCCCGTGACCCCGGAACGGGGCACCCGGGTCGCCTTCCTCACCGCCTGCGTGCCGGGCAAGGAGCCGCCCGAGATGGTCCGGGCCACGCTGGCCGCCGCACGCGCCGTGCGGCACGACGGACCCTACGACGTCTGGCTATTGGACGAGGGAAACGATTCTGCAATGCGGGAGCTCTGCGCCGAGCTGGGCGTCCGCCACTTCACCCGGGCAGGCCGGCCGCACTGGAACCGCCCCGAGGGCCGGTTCCGCGCCAGGAGCAAGCACGGCAACTACAACGCCTGGCTCCAGGCGCACGGCGACGACTACGACTTCTGGGTGGCCGTCGACACCGACCACGTTCCGCTGCCGGACTTCTGCGAGCGCATGCTCGGCTACTTCCGCGACCCCGATGTGGCATTCGTGGTCGGCCCCCAGGTGTACGGGAACTACCGCAGCTCGGGCTCCGCCGTCACCAAATTCTCCGAGAGCCAGCAGTACCTCTTCCACGCCCTCATCCAACGTGCCGGAAACCGTTACGGCGCGCCCATGTTCGTCGGAACCAACAACGCCGTCAGAATCCGCGCACTCCAGTCGATCGGCGGGTTGTACGACTCCATCACCGAGGACATGGCGACCGGTCTGGAGTTCCACCGGAGCCGTAACCCGGAGACCGGGGAGCGCTGGAAGTCCGTGTACACCCCGGACGTGCTCGCCGTCGGCGAAGGCCCCTCCTCCTGGACCGACTTCTTCTCCCAGCAGCTCCGCTGGAGCCGGGGCACCTACGAGACCCTGCTCACCCAGTACTGGCGGGTGCTCTGGCAGCTCTCACCGGGCCGGCTGCTCAACTACTCGCTGATGGTGCTCTTCTACCCGATGGCCGCGCTCACCTGGCTGCTCGGCGGCCTGTCCAGCGTGCTCTACCTGGGCTTCGGCGCCTCGGGCGTCCACGTCTCCTCCGAGATCTGGATGATGCTCTACAGCGACGCCGCCGCCCTCCAACTCCTGCTCTACACCTGGAACCGCAAGCACAACGTGAGCCCGCACGAGCCGGCCGGCTCGTCCGGGGTCGCCGGAATGGTGATGTCGGCGCTCTGCGGACCGATCTACGCGGCCTCGCTGCTGCAGGCGCTGGTACGCCGCCGCAGCCGTTTCGAGGTGACGCCGAAGGGCCGCTCGGCCAGCACCGACCGCCTCGGCACCTTCCGTTTCCACCTGTTCTGGACCCTGGTGTTCGGCGGCGCGATCACCGCCTCGTACTTCACCGGCTACGACCACGTCGCAATGCGCACCTGGGCCTGGATCGCCCTGGCGCTCACCCTGCTGCCACTCCTGATCCTGGCCGGGGACACCGTACGCCGCCGCCGCACCCGGCCCACCGCCACCCTCACCGTCACGGGCGGCCCGGCCGCAGACCCGAAGGTCCTGCTGGAGAAGCGCCGCCCGCGCCACGCCCGCGACCCCCGGGCCCCGCAACCCGCCCAGCCCGCTCAGCACCCGCAGCCCGCCCAGCACGTTCAGCACTTGCCGCACCCGCACCCGCACCCGCAGCAGCCGGCGCACCCCGCGCACCCCGCACCGTTCGTCCGGACCCCGCAGCACGAGAGCGGCACCCCCATCCACTGAGGGAGTAGCAACCACCGTGAGGATCCACAAGACCGGCCGCACCAAGCGCTTCGCCCTCGGTAGCACCGTCGCACTGACCGTGGCGGGGATGAACGCGCCGGCCGTCCTCGGCTTCGCGACCCAGCAGTACCACCACTACGTGATCAACCGCCCCGAGTACAAGGCGCAGTACGGCCACTGGCAGACCCTGACGCTGCCCGCCGAGTTCCGGGTCAACGCCGTCCACGCCACCCTGCTGCGCACCGGCAAGGTGCTGATCGTGGCCGGTTCCGGCAACGACGAGAAGCAGTTCAACGCGGGCACCTTCAAGAGCCTGCTCTGGGACCCGGCCCGGAACACCTACAAGCTGGTGCCCACCCCGGCCGACATGTTCTGCGGCGGGCACACCTCGCTGCCGGACGGCCGGGTCCTGGTCGCGGGCGGCACCCAGCGGTACGAGAAGCTGGCGGGCGCGGTGAAGAAGGCGGCCGGCGTCATGCGGGTGCGCAACGAGAGCCCCGAGCGCGCCCGGACCCTCCCGAAGGGCACCGTCTTCGTCGCCCCGAACGGCCGCGAGTACGCCAGCACCGTCCCGGTGACCGTCCCGGCCGCGACCAAGAGCGGCTCCGGCAAGCAGACCGTGATCACCGCCGGCGAGCAGCACGTGTTCGTCGAGGCGGTCGGCACGGGCCCCGACTACGTCGCCGGCTCGCCCGCCCAGTACCGGATCAAGGACCTGAGCGGCGCCGACGCCCGCAACCTCTACGGCCAGAGCGACAAGCTGACCCTGGACAAGCAGGAGTACCAGGGCATCCGCTCCGCCTTCGAGTTCAACCCGGACACCGAACTGTACGAGCCGGTCACCGACATGGCCTACGCCCGCTGGTACCCGACGCTGACCGGGCTGGGCGACGGCCGGGTGGTCACAGTCTCCGGGCTGGACGACGCCGGCCGGATCCTCAACGGCAACGACAACGAGATCTACGACCCGAAGGACAAGACCTGGGCCAAGGCGCCCGACCACTACTTCCCGACCTACCCGGCGATCTTCCTGACCGCCTCCGGCAAGCTGTTCTACTCCGGCTCGAACGGGGGCTACGGCCCCGCCGACAAGGGCCGCGAGCCGGGCGTCTGGGACCTGTCGAACAACACCTTCCAGCCCGTCCCCGGCCTGCGCGACCCGGGCCTGACCGAGACCTCCTCCTCGGTGCTGCTGCCGCCCGCGCAGTCGCAGAGGGTGATGGTCCTCGGCGGCGGTGGCGTCGGCGAGTCGCCGCTGTCCACGGCGCGCACCGACATCGCCGACCTCTCCGCCGCCAAGCCCTCCTTCACCCCCGGCCCGGACCTGCCGGCCGGCGGCACCCGCTACCTCAACAGCGTGATCCTCCCGGACGACACCGTCTTCACCACCGGCGGCTCCAGCGGCTACCGCGGCCGGGGCGACAGCGACCTGCTCAAGGCGCAGGTGTACCACCCGGATTCCAACAGCTTCACCACCGCCGCCGAGCCGACCGTCGGCCGCAACTACCACTCGGAGGCGCTGCTGCTGCCCGACGGCCGGGTCGCCGTGCTCGGCTCCAACCCGCTCTTCGCCGACAAGGCCGAGACCCAGCCCGGCGGCTTCGAGCAGCGCATCGAGATCTACACCCCGCCCTACCTGTACCGCGGCGACCGCCCGCAGGTGGGCACCGCGCCGCAGGCGGCGAAGCTCGGCGGCACCGTCAGCGTCGGCACCTCCCGGCCGGAGGCCGTCGCCACCGCCAAGCTGATCCGGCCGAGTTCGGTCACCCACGTGACGGACGTCGAACAGCGCTCGGTGGCCCTCGACATCACCGGGCGGACGGCGGACGGCATCTCGCTCGCCCTCCCCGGCAACCCCAACCTGCTGCCCCCGGGCTGGTACATGCTGTTCCTGACGGACGCCGCCGGCACCCCGTCGGTCGCCCGCTGGATCCAGGTCACCGGCTGAGCTGAGCTGAGCGGACCGGCCCGGGAAGGCAGCCGGACCGGACGGACAGGCAGCCCAACCGGGCGGACGCACGGTCCCGGGGCACGGGCGCAGCCCGCTGCCTCAGCGCGCCGCCTGCGCCAGCCCGAGCGCGTACGGCAGCCAGAACTCGCCCGCCCGGGGCTCGCCGCGTCCGCAGTCCCCGTCCGACTCGCCCGGGTTCTTGATCCACAGGTAGGCGTCCACCCCCGGCCGGCCGGTCTCGGCGGTCGGCCGCTCACCCAGGGCACGCCCGGGCGGGTTGCACCAGGAGTCGCCGCCCAGCGCACCGTTGCCGCTGCGACTGGTGTCGATGACGAAGTGCTTCCCGCCCAGCGCGGCGGAGAGCCGGGCGCCGTACGCCGCGTTCCGTTCGGTGTCGTAGAAGTTGGCGACGTTCAGGGCGAAACCGTCCGCGGCGGCGATTCCCGCCTTGCGCAGCGCGCCGGCCAGCTCGTCCGGATCCTGCGCCCAGCCGGGGTTGCCCGCGTCCAGATAGACCCGGACGTTCGGACGCTTCTTCAACTCCTGGACGGCGAAGGCCAGCAGGCCAAACCGCTCGGCGGCCAGGTCGCCCTTGATGCCGCAGGTGTCCAGGGTGTGCGCGACGGCGTCCGGCTCCAGCACCACCCAGGCCTTGCGGTCGCCGAGGGCCCGGGCCACGTCGGCGATCCAGGCCCGGTAGGCGGCGGCGTCCGCAGCGCCGCCGGCCGAGTACTGGCCGCAGTCGCGGTGCGGGATGTCGTACGCGACGAAGACCGCCGTCCGGTCCGCCTCGGCGGCCCGCCGGCTCACCTGCTCGGCGATCTCCTTCGCCCCCTGCTCACCGAGCCACTGCGACGAGGGCTGGGAGGCGATCTTCAGCAGCGTGTCCGCCTCCGCCGTCCGGCCCTGGCCGCGCAGCGCCGTCACCTGCAGGGCCGCGTTGGTCCGGTCCGAGACGAAGAAGGTCTGCCCGGGCAGCTGGGCGAGACCACCGGACCCGGCGGCCGTGCCCGCGACGGTGGCTCCGGAGGCGGCTGCGCCGCCCGACGAGGCGGACCCGCCGCCTGCGCCGCCGCCCGAACCGCTGCAACCGGACACGGCCACCAGCACCCCGGCCAGCGCCGCCCCCACGACCCACCGGGAGGCCCTCACCCACCGAAACGTCCTCGCCCGCCCCAGCCCGTGCACGTACCGCCCCTCCCAGGACCGGTCCGGCGACCGATCGGCACCAGCTAAGCACACCCGGTACCGACCGACGGCCGCCGGCCGTGAACGCCAAGTGGCCGTGGGCGAACGGGAGATCGAACCCGTCCGACCACGGCCACCAGACCCCGGGACCCGCCCCCGACGAACCCCGGGCCGAGGCTCAGGCCTGCTTCAGGTCGGGCACCTGCCAGTCGATCGGCTCGCCGCCGAAACCGTCCAGCGCGGCATTGATCTGCGAGAACGGACGGCTGCCGAAGAACAGCTTGGCGGACAGCGGCGACGGGTGCGCACCCTGCACCACCACGTGCTTCTCGGTGTCGATCAGCGGCAGCTTCTTCTTCGCGTAGTTGCCCCACAGCACGAAGACCACCGGCTCCTCGCGCTCGCTCACCGCCTTGATCACCGCGTCGGTGAACTTCTCCCAGCCCTTGGCCTTGTGCGAGTTCGCCTCGTGCGCACGGACCGTGAGCACCGCGTTGAGCAGCAGCACGCCCTGCTCGGCCCAGTGCATCAGGTAGCCGTTGTCCGGAGCCGGGATGCCCAGGTCGGCGTCCAGCTCCTTGAAGATGTTGCGCAGCGAAGGCGGCGTCTTGGTGCCGGGCAGCACCGAGAAGCTCATGCCGTGGGCCTGGCCGTTGTCGTGGTACGGATCCTGGCCGAGCACCAGTACCCGGACCTTGTCGTACGGAGTGGCCTCCAGCGCGGCGAACTCCTGGCCGCTCGGCGGGAACACCTCGTGCTCCGCGCGCTGAGCCGCCACGAAGGCCGCCAGCTCGGCGAAGTACGGCTTCTCCGTCTCGGCGCCCAGCACCCCGCGCCAGGACTCGGGCAGCTCCAGCCCGCCGCCCTCGCCGGCCTCGACCACGCCCGCCTCGACCGTGTCCGTCACGACATCTACCTCCCACACCGCGGCTGCTGCGCCGCACGCCCTCTTTCACCCCGAACGCTACACAGGCCCACCGACAACTCACTCCACAGGAGCGGGCGCGGAGCCGGCGGCCGGGGCCGGAGCAGCCACGGAGGCAGGATCCGAGGCCGAGGCCGAGGCCGCCACCGACACCGAGGCCCCGGCGGCGGAGCGCGCGGCGCGCTCCACCCGGAGGTGCTCCAGCACGTTGAGCGTCACCAGCAGCACCGCCAGTGTCGACAGCACCACCAGCGCCGGCAGCCGCACCATGGCGGGCAGCAGCGCCAGCGCCACCACGGCCGCGGCGATCCGGGTCGACGCGACCTGGCGGAACATCATCCACCGCGTGTACCCGAAGGTCAGCAGGTACAGCCCGCAGCCGCCGTACAGCAACGTCACCGACCCAGGCCCGAGCGCCTGCCACGGATCCGCGACCGTCTCCCCGAAGCCGACCGCCACCCCGATCACCCCGGCGACCAGCGCCAGGTGCCCGTACTGGAAGATCCGCCGGACCACGTCCCGGCGCGAGTCGGCGATCACCACGGCATGCCGCATCGCATCGGCCGCGTACACGAAGTACTGCCACCACAGGCCCGCCGAGATCGTGAACGCGACCGCCACCGCGGCGAGTTCGGCCACGTCCAACCGGGCGGAGGCCGCCGTGCCACCGATCCCGACGATCGATTCGCCGAGCGCCACCAGCAGGAACAGCGCGAACCGCTCCGGCATGTGCTCGGGGTGGTAGGCGACCTTGGCGAGCCGCCGGCGGAACACCAGCGGCGCGGCCAGGTCACAGAGCGCGGCCGCCGTCCACAGCACCAGCCGCGGCCCGTCCGGCAGCAGCCCGCCCGTCACCAGCAGCGGCCCGCTGACCAGCACGCCCACGCCGTACGGGCCGCGCCAGACGCCCGGGACGCGGACCAGCAGGAGCAGCAGCACCAGCCGGGCCAGCCAGTACGCGGCGCCGAGCAGCACGCCCCGCCCGCCGTACGCGCCCGGGATCGCGAGCGCCATGAACAGGCCCGCCAGGCCGACCAGCAGGATGCCGAGGCGGTCCCGCAGGTTGTCCACGTCCCGGATGTTGGCCTGCACGGTGGTGCCCACCCAGCACCAGTACACCGGCACGAAGACCACCAGCGCCCGGACCAGGCCGGCCGCGTCGTGGTGGTGGTGCAGCAGGCCGGAGACCTGCGTGATCGCGAAGACGAAGACCAGGTCGAAGTAGAGCTCCGCCCAGGTGACCCGCTTCTCCTCCGGGCCCGCCTGCTCGGGCTCCCACGGTTCCGTCCCCCGCAGCCCGGGCTCCGGTGACTCCCCCGTCGTGCTCATGCGCGCCTTGCCTCCCCGCATGCCGAACCGTACGAAGCGGGCCCCGCCCCGGCGAACGGCCGGAACGGGGCCCACGACAGCACCGCAGAGGCTAGACCAGCTCGACCAGGTCCGCGATCGACTTGACCACGCGGGTCGGCCGGTACGGGAAGCGCTCCACGTCGGCGGCGGAGGTCAGGCCGGTGAGCACCAGGATCGTCTCCATGCCCGCCTCCATGCCCGCGACGATGTCGGTGTCCATCCGGTCGCCGATCATCACGGCGCTCTCGGAGTGGGCGCCGGCGGTGTTCAGCGCCTCGCGCATCATCAGCGGGTTGGGCTTGCCGACGAAGTACGGCTCGACGCCGGTCGCCTTGGTGATCAGCGCCGCGACCGATCCGGTGGCCGGCAGCACGCCCTCGGGCGAGGGGCCGGTCTCGTCCGGGTTGGTGCAGATGAACCGGGCGCCCTGGTTGATCAGGCGGATCGCCTTGGTGAGCGCCTCGAAGGAGTAGGTGCGGGTCTCGCCGAGGACCACGTAGTCGGGGTTGTTGTCGGTCAGCACGTAGCCGGCCTGGTACAGCGCGGTGGTGAGCCCGGCCTCGCCGATCACGTAGGCGGTGCCGTTCGGACGCTGGCTCTTGAGGAACTTCGCGGTGGCCAGGGCGGAGGTCCAGATGCACTCCTCCGGGACCTCCAGGCCCATCCCGGCCAGGCGGGCGCTGAGGTCGCGCGGGGTGTAGATCGAGTTGTTGGTGAGGACCAGGAAGGGCTTGCCGGACTCCCGCAGCCGCCGCAGGAACTCCTCCGCCCCGGGGATCGGCGTGCCCTCGTGGATGAGGACCCCGTCCATGTCGGTCAGCCAGGACTCGATGGGCTTGCGCTCTGCCACGTAGGTGTCTCCTCGGTCTTGCAACGGTTCTGGTCGATCTCGTAACACCGCTCCGGACCGGACACCCTCGGCCGGCCGGGCGCCACTGGCTGCCCTGACACCGCCCAGCGTAGCCGTCCGTCAGCGCGCCCTGAAGAGCCGACCTGCCCGGCCGTCCGCACCACCGCCGAGGCCGCCCCGGCGGGCGGAACCGGTCACCGTGGAGCCCGCCCGACACTGCACACCCACACGGGAAACGGTGCCACCTCCGGCTCGGGGGCCCGCCCGCACCGGTCGTGCACATCCTCAAGGTCCGCCCCGTCCTCAAGATCCGACAGGTCCTCAAGGTCCGACCAGGCGACGACGCCCGGCCCCCGGTCGCCCAGGAAGCCCTCGATCACGGCGCCGAGGTCGCCGGACGGCACGTAGGCACCGCCGAACGGCAACTGGTCCGCGGCCACCGATCCGGTCGAGCACCGGAGCTGCCCTGCCTGCTCGTCGTGCCACACGTAGAACGTCGCCACCCCGGCGAAGCCCATCCCGCGGATGCGGCGCCGGATGCCTTCGGCGGTCCGCTCGAAGGCGGCGACCACCTCCGGCACCGACAGGGCCCGCCTGTCCTCGTCCTCCGCACCCAGCCACCAGGTGTTGGTCTCCCACTCCACCCGCCGGTCGGTCGGCTCCAGCACCAGCGGCTCATCCGCCACCTCGGCGATCCAGGTCAACAGCACCCCGGAAGTATCCCGGCGGACCTCGGGCACCGGGAAACGGCCGACCCGGGAGAGCGGGCGCCACCTGCGGACCGGACGGTGGGCGCGGAGCGGCACTGCGGGGCACCGGCGCGCCCTTCCGCCGCGGTCGGGAGGGTACGCCGGTGTGCCGCGCCGACACCCAGGGCCCGGCCCGAGACCGGGACCCGGCCGTCGGCCTAGCCGTCGGTCTAGGCGCCGGCCGGCGTCGGCTCGGGCAGCGGAACGACCGGGAAGTCGATCTCGGTCCGGCCGACCGAGTTGAACCAGTTGGTGAAGGAGTTCAGCGCGACCGCGCCGATGATCTCGCCGATCTCGCCGTCCCCGTAGCCGGCCGCGCGCACCTCGGCGAGGTCCTCGTCGGAGACGAAGCCCTTGCTGCGCAGGACGGTGCGGGCGAACCGCAGGGCCGCGGCCTCCTTCGGGTCGGCGGCCCCGGCGTGGCCGCCGGCGGCGAGGTCGGCCGGGCTGACGCCCGCTCGGGCGCCCAGGACGTGGTGGGCGGCGTAGCAGTAGTCACACGCGTTCTCGACGGCGGTGACCAGGGCGATCTGCTCCCGCAGGCCGGCGCCGAGGCGCCCCTTGGCCAGGGCGCCGCTGAAGGCCAGGTAGGCCTCCAGGACGGCGGGCGAGGAGGCCATGGCGCGCATCATGTTGGGCGTCACGCCGAGGGCCCGCTCGACCTTGTCGAGAAGGGCCTTGGCGGCGGGTTCGGCGGTCGCGGGGTCGATCGTGCCGAGTCGGGGCATGGCTGTGCTCTCCGTTCGCTGCGATTGACTTTCATTGGCAGTGCCAAGTGATTGTTGGCAGAGCCAAATATAGTTGGCACTGCCTAGAATGCAAGGGCGCACATCGCACGCCGACCACCCGACCCGAACGCCGGACAGACCCGAAGGCCGAGCGGACCCGACGGCCGGACGGACCCGTTGGCCGAGCCGCCCGGGCGGAAGGCCGACCAGAGGAGAGGACCGGACACCATGGCGGATCCGCTGCCCGGACTCTCCCCCAGCGAGCAACTGCTGATCGGGCTCACCCGACTCGGCCAGGCCGTCCGCCTCAGCACCTGGCACAACGCCGGCCCGGTCCGGCTCACCCCGCTCCAGGCCGACATCCTGCTGTTCCTGGCCGGCGACCGGCGGCCCCGCCGCCAGGGCGAGATCGTCATCGCACTCGCCTCCACCGCACCCACCGTCAGCGACGCCGTCCGCGCCCTCGTCGGCAAGGAACTGGTGGACCGTCAACGCGACCGGGCCGACTCGCGCGCCGTCACACTGGCCCTCACCGACGCCGGGCGCGCCGAGGCCGAACGCCTCGCCGTCGTCCCGCCGCCGCTCGGCGAGGCGCTCGCCGCCCTCGACGGGGCCACCGTGGCCGCGATGCTCCGCGGCACCACCACGATGATCCGCGCGCTCCAGCGCCATGGCGCCGTCCCGGTCTCCCGCACCTGCGTCACCTGCCGCTTCTACCGGCCCGACGCCCACCCCGAGGACCCGCGCGCACCGCACCACTGCGACTTCGTCGACGCCCCGTTCGGCGACGGCCAGTTGCGCGTCGACTGCCCCGACCACGAGCCGGCGGCCCTCCCCGACGACGCCCGCGACGGCGCCCGCGACGACGGCCCCGTCCAGGAGCCGTCCGCGCTCCGGCACCGCGCCCCCGCCCGGGACCGGTCGGCGCTCCCCGACGCCGTGCACCAAACCGGGAGCAACCGGGCGCCCCGTGATTGAGTAGGCCTCATGAACCCGCAGACCTCCCGCCCCCTGCCCGAACAGCCGCTGCGCGTCGGTCTGATCGGCTACGGCCTGGCCGGCTCCGCCTTCCACGCGCCGCTGATCGCCACCACGCCGGGGCTGCGGCTGGACGCCGTGGTCACCGCCAACCCCGAGCGCCGCGAGCACCTGGCACGCGAACACCCGGGCGCCCGCGCCGTGGACACCCCCGAGCAGCTGCTCGCCGACCCGGACGCGCTCGACCTGGTCGTCATCGCCTCCCCCAACCGCACCCACGCCCCGCTCGCCCGCGCCGCCCTGCGGGCCGGCCTGGCCACCGTGGTGGACAAGCCGCTGGCCGGCACCGCCGCGGAGGCGCAGGAGCTCTGCCGGCTCGCCGAGGAGCGGGGCGTCCTGCTCTCCGTCTTCCAGAACCGGCGCTGGGACGGCGACTTCCTCACCGTCGGCCGCCTGGTGCGCGGCGGCGCGCTCGGCCGGGTGCACCGCTTCGAGTCCCGATTCGAGCGCTTCCGCCCCAAGCCCAAGCCGGGCTGGCGCGAGCTGGCCGACCCGTCCGAGGTCGGCGGCACCCTGTACGACCTGGGCAGTCACCTGGTCGACCAGGCGCTCACCCTGTTCGGACCGGTCGAGACGGTGTACGCGGAGATCGACGTGCGGCGCGACGGCGCGGTCGTGGACGACGACGCCTTCCTCGCCCTCACCCACGCCTCCGGCACCCGCTCGCACCTGTGGACCAGCGCCATCACCCCGCTGATCGGCCCCCGGCTGCGGGTGCTCGGCGACGCCGCCGGGTACGTCAAGCCCGGCATGGACCCGCAGGAAGCCGACCTGCGGGCCGGCCTGCGCCCCGACGGCACCCGCCCGTGGGGCGCCGACGAGCCCGGGCACTACGGCACCCTCGGCACGGACGAGTCCGCGATCTCCCTCCCGACCGACCCGGGCGACTACCCCGCCTACTACGCGGGCATCGCCGCCGCCCTGGCCGACCCGGGCACCCCGCCCCCGGTCGACCCGCGCGACGCGGTGGCCACCCTCACCGTCCTGGAGGCCGCCCGCACCTCCGCCGCCACCGGGACGGCGGTCCGCCTGGGCTGACGGGCACCCCGCGCAGGCTCCGGCAGGATCTGCCGCCCGCCGGAGCCTGCCGCTCCCGCCGACCCGCCTCCTAGGATGAGCGGATGAACAGTCAGCGGGGGCGGCAGATCAGCACCGACGAGCGTCGCGAACGCGAACGGGCGTGGTCCGCCGAGCAGAAGAAGCGCGAGAAGGCCTGGACCGCGGAGTTCACGAAGCGCCAGGAGGTCGTCGAGACCGAAGCCCGGGAACACCAGCGGACCGCGTCCATCGCCGCCGAACGGAAAGCCTGGGCAGAGGGCAAGCGGGCCGGGTCGATCGGCTACCTCGACGTCACCGGCCCCGACGACGAGCCCGTACGGATCGCCGTGGTGTGGCTCGGCCGCTTCCGGGCCACCCGCAAGCCGCTGGACGGCTACGACCCCGTCCCGCCCACCGACCTCAGCGGCGGTGGCGTCGAAGGACTCGTCCTGTTCGTCCTCTACGTCGTCCTCGTCGGCCTGAACGCCGGCCTCCGCTGGCTGGCCCTCCGGCTCGCCGACCGCCCGCGCTGGGCCGTCGGCGCCGCCGCGGGCCCCGACCGGGGCAAGGGCGGCGACAACAACGTCATCCTGCTGCGCAGCCGCAGCCGGCGCGCGGCCCTGCGGTTCGCCGCCGCCCTCGCCGACCGGGTCGAACGGGACGGAACCGCCGCCCTCACAACCCGATGACCTCCACCGCCGAACCCAGCCCCCGGAAGTCCGCCACGTTGCGCGTGTACAGCGGCAGCCCGTGGGCGGAGGCCACGGCGGCGATCATCAGGTCGATCCGACGCGGCCGCGGCTGCCGGCCGGCGGCGATGGTCAGGGTCACCAGCGTCCCGTAGCGGGCGGCGGCGGCCGCGTCGAAGGGCAGCGGATCGAAGTCGGCCATCGCCGCGCCCAGCACCTCCAGCCGGGCCGCCCGGCTCGCCGGGTCCCGGGCCATCGACACGCCCTGCTGCAACTCCGCGAACGTGATCGCGGTCAGCTCCGGCACCGCCGGCAGATCCGCCGGGTTGAGCAGCGCCAGGTCGATGTAGACACAGGTGTCCAGCACCCCGGCGGGCCGCCGCCGGGACGCCCTGCGGCGCTCAGCCACGCCGCCGCTCGAACGGGTCGTCGCCCTCGTCCCCCACCAGCTCCTCGGGTCCGAAGTACTCCTCGGCCTCCTTGCGCATCTGCTGGTAGTCCACCCGCGGCAGCTTCACGTGCCGCGCCACCAGCTCCTCCGCCGTGAGCCTCCGTCGCCCGGACACCGGCCGCAACTCCGCCACCTCGACCCCGTTCCTGGTGATGTGGAAGGTCTCCCCCGCCTCCACCGCGTCCATCACCGCGGCGGAGTTGTTCCGGAACTCCCGCTGGGTAATCGTCTTCATGCCATCCACGGTAGCCCCGCGTAGCACCGATGGCTACACCCCGCGCGTCCCCGCGAAAGCGCCTCCTGGCCGTGCCCCGTCCGCTAGGTTCGGGCACCGATGGTTTCACGCAGAGGGGGGCTTCTGCTCATGGCAGGCACCGACGACAAGGACCGGAACCCGTGGCTCTACGGCCAGGACGCACCGCCCACCCCGGGCCCGTCCGTGGCGGCGGAGGCGGAGGCGGAGGCGGGCGGGGGCACGCGTGTGTTTGTGGACGCCCGGGATGTGCCGTGACGGGATTCCGTACGCCGCGGGAACCCGGTGGGTCGTAGGATCGTCGTGCTGTACGTCCGGGAGCCGGCGAGACACTGAGGAGGGCACGGGCCGTGGCTGTTGTCGCGATGTTGCTCGGGCTGCTCCGGGTGCTGACCGGGAACCTGGTGAGCGAGAGCGGGTCGCTGGCGTCCGTTGCCGCCGTTGCTGCCGTGGCGCTGGTGGCCGGGGCGGTTGCCGGGGCGTTGGCCGGGGCCCGGCTCCTGGGGCCGCGGGCGCCGGCGGCGGTGCGCAGCGGGGTGCTGCGGCGCCGGGCGTTCCGTACGGCGTTCCTTCCGCAGCGTGATCCGGACGCCCGGGGCAGGCGACGCCCCAGGGCGCCGGGTGCGGCCCTGGCGGCCGCGTAAGCCCCGGTAGTTCCGTTCGTCTTCGCGGCCGTCCTCCGCCGACCACTCGTGTTCCGAGACCCCGGAGGGCTCGCTCCACCATGTCCGTACTCGCTGTTCTCGACCCGGCCGTCGCCGCCGCGCACGCCGTCGTCGCCGCCATCGCCCACGTCATGCCGACCGCGCTGGCGATCGTGCTGTTCACCGTTGCCGTCCGGCTCGCGCTGCACCCGTTGGCCCGGGCGGCGTCGCGCGGGGAGAAGGCCAGGACGCGGCTGGCGCCGCAGGTCGCCGCGCTGCGGAAGAAGCACGAGAAGCGCCCGGAGAAGTTGCAGGAGGCGCTGACCGAGATGTACCGGAAGGAGCAGGTGTCGCCGTTCGCGGGGTGCCTGCCGATGCTGGTGCAGATCCCGTTCTTCTCGGTGATGTACCGGCTGTTCACCACTCCGAACGACCTGCTCGACCACACCCTGTTCGGCGTGCCGCTGGGCCTGCACGTCGGCGGTGCGCACGGCGCCGGGCAGCTGGCGGTGTTCGGGCTGCTGTACGCGGGGCTGGCGGCGGTCGGGGTCGTCAACTTCCGCCGGGCCCGGCGTGCGACGGCCGCAGCCGCGGCGCAGCCCACCCCCCAGCCGGGGGCGGGGCTGCTGCCGTACCTGTCGTTCGGGTCGGTGCTGTTCGCGACGCTGGTGCCGGTGGCCGCCGCGCTCTACCTGCTGACGACGAGCGTGTGGTCGGCCGCCGAACGGGCGTGGCTGTACCGGGACGGGACGCAGGCCCCGGTGACGGCGCTCACCATCTAGCTCGGCCCGGCCCGGCCCGGCTCGGCCCAGCTCGGCCCGCCGTCCGGATCAGAAGTGGCGCAGCAGCTCGGGGAAGGCCCCGAGCCGGAGCGTCGCCGCGTCCGGGCCGAGCTCCTCGTGCTCCAGCACCCAGGTGTGCTCGTGCGGGATGTAGACGGTGCGCAGGCCGGCCCGGCGGGCGGGGGCGATGTCGGACTTGGGCGAGTTGCCGATCATCCAGGTGCGGTCCGGGTCGAGGTCGAGGTCCGCGGTGAGCTGCCGGTAGGTGTCGGCCGACTTCTCGGCCACGATGTGGATGCCCCGGAAGTGGTGGTCGATGGTGGACGCCGTCACCTTGCCCTGCTGCTCGTCCTGGTCGCCCTTGGTGAGCAGCAGCAGGTGGTGGCGGTCGGCGAGGGCGGTGAGGGTGTCGGCGACGCCGGGGATCAGCTCGACCTGCCGGCTGTTCAGCGGGGTGAGGAGTTCGTCGATGCGGGCGAGCTCCTCCGCGGAGGGGGTGCGGCCGTTCAGTTGCTGCAGGCAGTCGGCGAGGCTCTGCCGGAAGACGGTGGCGCCGTAGCCGAGGGTGGCCGAGTTGGCGGCTTCGATGCCGTCCAGGAGGGAGCGGGTGCGGTCCCGGTCGGCCGGGGTGGCGACCCAGTCCAGGAAGCCGTCGATGACCCGCTCGAAGAGGACGTTGTTCTCCCAGAGGGTGTCGTCGGCGTCGAAGATGAGGATCTGGTCGGTGTGCATCCGGTGGTCTCCAGGGCGAGGGTCGTCAGGTGGACGGGAGCGGGTGGCGGGCGGCGGGCGGCCGTCGGACGCGCGAGGGGCGTCAGACGGGCGCGGGGGCCGTCAGGCGGGCGGGAGCAGGCGGGCGACGCGGGCGAGGGTCTCGCGGAGGTTGTCCTCGGTGGTCCGCTGCACGGCCTCCTCGACGGTGAGCCATTCCAGCGGGGAGGCCGGGTTCTCCGGCCGGGCCCGGTCCGGGGTCCCGGTCGACAGGAGGAACCGCAGGTCGGCGTGCTCGTGGGCGGGCTCGACGGGTGAGGCCGGGACGGGGACCACGACGAGGTGGGCCAGAGCGGCGTCGGGCCACGGGGCGAGGTCGGCGAGGCCGGTCTCCTCCCGGCCCTCGCGCAGGGCGATGTCCAGCGGTCGGGTCTCCCCCGGGTCGCCGTGGCCGCCGACCTGCAGCCAGGCCTGCTGGCGGACGTGCCAGCGCAGCAGCACGCGGCGGGTCGGCGGGTGGACGATCAGCGCGGAGGCGGTGAAGTGGAGGGGGAAGGTGCCGCGGTTCCAGGGGTCGGCGGCGCCGAGGAGGCTGCGGGCGCGCTCGTGGTCGGCCGTCTCCTCCGGGCCCTGCGGTCGGTGGTCGTCCAGCAGTCGGGCCAGGTCGGGGCCGTACGACGGACTGCCCGTGGTCACCATGGATCTGTACTCCTCGTTCTGCTGCGGGCCCGGTCCGGGACTGTCGCCGCCGTCCCGGATCCGGCCGGACGGCTCCGAGGCGGGCCGGAACGGCCCTGGCCTGGTGACGTCGACGGGCCTGATGGCGTCGACGGGCCCGGTGACGTCATCGGGCTTGATGACGTCAACGGGCTTGCGGGGAACGGGTGGTCGGGCTCGGGGATTCCGGTTCCGGCGAACCCGCGAAGCCTAGCCCGGGGCTCGTCGGGGGCCCACCGGTTTTCGCCCGGCCGCACCGGCCATGCCGGCCGGTCCAGGGAGGTCGTGCCGGCCCGGTCCACGGGCGTCGTGCCGGCCCGGTCCACGGGCGTCCTGCCGGCCGGCCCGCAGGTGCCGTACCGGCTGGTCGGGGCGTTACCGGGAGGCCGTAGCCTGTGCTGATCGTCACGGGACAGGTGGAGGGATGTCGTCATGGTGGCTGCTCCGGCACTCGCCGAGCTGCGCGAGGTGTGCCAGCCGCAGGCCAAGCTGCAGAGCCGCAACGGTGAGCACTGGGCGGGTCGGCTGTACATGCGGGCGATCTCGCTGCGGACCACCCGGCAGCTGGTCCGCACCTCGGTCTCGCCGAACACCCTGACCTGGGTGATGGTGGTGTGCGGGGTCGGCGGCGGCGCGGCCCTGCTGATCCCGGGCCTGACCGGCGCGGCCCTGGCGGCCGTACTGTTCCAGCTGTTCCTGCTCTTCGACTGCGTGGACGGCGAAGTGGCGCGCTGGAAGCGCCAGTTCAGCATGGCCGGGGTGTACGTGGACCGGCTCGGCGCCTATCTGGCGGACGCCGCGCTGATGATCGGCGCGGGTGTCCGGGCGGCACGCGGCGGCTCGGAGCTGTGGGTGTCGGCGGGTCTGGCGGCCGCGCTGGGCGTGGTGCTGCTCAAGGCCTCGACGGACCTGGTGGACGTGGCCCGCGCCCGCAGCGGTCAACCGCCGGCGGACGAGGAGTCGACGCAGCCGCGTTCGCAGGGCATGGCGACGGCCCGCCGGCTCGCTTCGGTGTTCAAGATCCACCGGGTGACCAACGGCATCGAGGCCTCGCTGGTGCTGCTGGCGGCGGCCATGGTGGATTCCGGGCTCGGCAACCTGGACGCGACGCGGGCGACGCTCGCGGGGATCACGGTGATCACCTGGGGCATGGTGGTCGCGCACCTGGCATCGATCCTGTCGTCCTCGCGGCTGCGCTGAGCGCACCGCCCCGCGGCGGCACGGCCGGGCGCCCTCCCGGCACCGCAGGTGAGGCACCCCGGCAGCCGGGGTGAGGCGCCCCCGGCACCGCAGGTGAGGCGCCCCGGCAGCCGGGGTGAGACGCCCTCCCCCGCCCGGGGGAGGAGCGCCGGCGAAGCCCGTCGCCGGGTGGACGCGGCGGGCCGGGGCCCGGCGGGAGGGTAGGGGCATGACGACGCCCCAGCCCTCCGCCGACACCCGGCCCTCCTCCGCCGCCGCTCGCGCCCTCGCCGTCGTGCCCGCGCCGCCCCGGTGGGCCGTGCGCGCCGCCCACGTCGCGGCCGTCACAGCGCTGCCGGCCGGGCTGTGGCGGCTCGGGCTGGTCGCGGGCTGGCACGGCGGGTACACCGACGCGGGGTACCGGGCGATGGGATTCAGCGGGTGGGGCGCGGTGTGGCCGGTCTTCCTGAGCCTGTTCACGGAGGCGCTGGCCCTGCTCACCATCGGTCTGGTCCGCCCCTGGGGCACGGTGCCACCGCGCTGGGTCCCGTTCGTCGGCGGGCACCCGGTCAATCCTCGTGCGGTGGTCCTCGCGGCCTCGCTCGGCGCCGCCGGGCTGGCCGTGCTCTGGACGCCGTTCGCCGGGTGGTGGGCCATGCCGGGCACGGACATGACCCGGCTGGGCCACTTCCTGGTCGGCTTCCTCTACCTGCCCACCGTCGCCTGGGCCCCGCTGCTGGCCGCCGTGACGGTGTCGTACCACCGCCGCCACCGGGTCGCGGCGACGGCGCCGCTCCCCCGCTCGGCCTGACGGCCCGCCGGTATCGACGGGCTCGGAGACAGTGGCCCGCTGCCGACCGCTCCTGCACCGGCGCGCGCGGCGGAGCCCGGCCGTACGGCGACCCCGGACCGCACGGCGACGGCGGACCGTGCGGCGACGGCGCCGAGGTCCGCTAGCCCTTCTCGCCGCCCACGTCCCCGCCGCCGCCACCACTGCCACCGGCACCGCCACCGGCACCGGGCACGGAGTCGTCCCCGGTGCGGCCGTGGGCGGCGAGGACGGTGTCGAGCAGGCCGGGGAAGCGCCGCTCCAGGTCGACCGTGCGCAGTGCGGAGAAGCGCCGGTTGGCCTCCTCGCGCTGGCTGATCAGGCCGGATTCGCGCAGCACCTTGAAGTGGTGGCTGAGGGTCGAGGGCGCGACGTCCACCGGGAAGGTGCCGCAGGCCCGTTCGGGTTCGGCGCGCAGGACCCGGACGATGGTCATCCGGGTGGGGTCGGAGAGGGCGTGCAGGACGTCGAAGAGGTCGATCTCCTCGGTCGCGGGGTGGGCGAGCGCCGGTCGGCGGCGGGTGCTGCGAGGCATGGTCAGACCTCCCTGATCTGCGATGTTCGACATCCATAGAAATGGCGTGGTACCACTGTGCCGCGTCAATTTCGTAGTTCGTCGAACATCGTATCGGAGGGGGACCGACATGCGTGCACTGGTGATGACCGCGCCCGGCGGAGGCGAGAACTCGCAGATCCGGGAGGTCGAGGCACCGCGCCCCGGACCGGGGCAGGTGGCGATCGACGTCGCCTACGCCGGACTGAACTTCGTGGACGTGATGACCCGCCGCGGCGACGCCGCGTACGCCACCGAGTGGCCGCACCGACCGGGCAAGGAAGTGGCCGGAACGGTCCGGGAGGTCGGCGAGGGAGTCACCGGCCTGGCCGCGGGCGACCGGGTCGTGGCCGCTCCGGTCGGCGCCGGGCTCGCCGAGGTGGTCGTCGCGGAGGCCGCGCTCACCGTGCCGCTCCCGGACGGCGTGGCGCTGCGCGAGGCCGCCGCCGTACCGCTCGGCCTGGCCACCTCGGTGCTGCTGCTGACCGACGCCGGCCGCTTCGACGCCGGTGACACCGTCCTGGTGCACTCGGCGGGCGGCGG
The DNA here is from genome assembly GCF_040303045.1 of Kitasatospora sp. NPDC096140. NCBI lineage: Bacteria > Bacillati > Actinomycetota > Actinomycetes > Kitasatosporales > Streptomycetaceae > Kitasatospora > Kitasatospora sp. NPDC096140. Next base: position 145,173 of record NZ_JBEOUW010000012.1, on the reverse strand, counting down.
GATCGGCCACGCCGTCGCCCAACTCGTCCCGCTGCTCGGCGGCGGCCGGTTGATCGGCACCGTCGGTCGGCCGGAGAAGGCCGCCGCCGCGATCGCCTCCGGCTACGACCACGCCTTCGCCCGCGACGAGGCACTGCCCGAAGCGATCCGGACCGCCACCGGCGGCCGGGGCGTCGACCTCGTCCTCGACCCGCTGGGCACCGAGGCCCTGGAGCTCGACCTCACCGTGGCCGCCCCCGGCGCCCGGATCGTCCTGTTCGGCAACGCGGGCGGCGGAGCCGTCGCCGACCTGCCGCCGCTCGGGCGGCTGATGGCGGGCAACCTGACCGTCACCGGCTTCAGTCACCGCTTCCTGGCCGCCACCGCGCCGGAGCGCCTGGCCCGGGCCATCCGCCGGGCCGTCGACCTGATGGCCGACGGCGGCCTGAAGCTGCCGGTCACCGAACTGCCCGACCTGGCCGCCGTCCCGGCCGCCCACGACGCGATGGCGGACGGGCGGGCGACCGGGAAGTACGTGGTACGGGTGGGCGGTTGAGCCCACCGGGCGCGGCGGACCTGGGCGCCGCGAGCCCGGGCGCCGTGAGCCCGGGCACCGCGCAACTCTGACCCGGCGCGCCGGGAACACCCGCAGGGCCTTGCACGGGAAGTCGGTCTGGCCGACTTCCCGCGCAAGGCCCTCGGCGTCGGATGCCGGGGGCCAGGGGTGCCGGGCCCGGGGCCGGGGGGCATACCTTCCGCCCGGCCCGCGTTGGGGGCGGGCATGACCAAGATTCTGGTGATCGGCGCAAACGGCAGTGTGGGCAGGCACGTTGTGGCCTCGCTGGCCGAAGGCGGCCACGAGGTACGGGCGTTGGTGCGGGACCCCGCAAAGGTCGTGCTGCCCAAGGGAGTCGAGCCCGTACGGGGCGATCTGACCGCGCCGGAGAGCCTGGAGCCGGCACTGGCCGACGGGGTGGAGGCGGTGTACCTGATGTGGCCCGGGCTGCCCGTGGAGCCCCGGGTCGTCGAGCTGATCGCCCGGCACGCCGAGCGCGTGGTCTACCTGTCGGCGGACGTCGCCGACCTCGCGGACGACGAGCCGGCCGTGATCTTCCACCAGGAGATCGAGCGGCTGATCCGCCGGTCGGGCCTGGGCTGGACCTTCGTCCGGGCGATCGACTTCGCGGGCAACCTGCTCGCCTGGGCCGACCAGGTGCGGGAGGGCGTGGTCCGCTGGCCGTACGGGCAGGCGCGCCGTTCGCTGGTGCACGAGCGGGACATCGCGGACGTCGCGGTGCGGGCGCTCACCGAGGACGGGCACGACGGCGGCGCGTACGTGGTCACCGGGCCGCAGTCGCTCTCGCACGCCGAGCTGGCGCGGATCATCGGCGAGGAGCTGGGCACCGAGGTGCGGTGGGAGGAGCTGGCGCCGCAGACGGCCCGCGAGCGGCTGACGGCGGCCTGGGGGAACGCGGCGTTCGTGGACTCCCGACTGCGGGCCTGGGAGTCGTTCACACGCGCGCCGGAGCGGGTGACCGACACCGTGGAGCGGGTGCTGGGACGGCCGCCGCGCGACTTCCGCAGCTGGGTGCGGGACCACGCGGCGGACTTCCGCTAGGCGCCCGCCGTGCAGGTCGGGCCCAGCGCCGCGCGGGCCAGGCTCAGCGACTCACCTCAGGCGCCTCAGGAACCTCCGGCGCCTCAGGAACGTCAGGTACCTCAGGCGCCTCCGGCATCGCCGGCACCGCCAGCGCGTCGAGCCAGCGCAGCAGGCGGGCGCCCTCGCGGGTCATCACGTCCGGGTCGCGCAGGGCGTTGGCCAGCAGCGACATGCCCTGGTAGCCGGCGACCAGGGTGAGCGCCAGGTCGTCCGGATCGGGCAGGCCCAGCAGTCGGAACTGGCTCCCGACCCAGTCGAGCAGGCGCCGGATCACGGCGCCGGCCTCCGCGTCGAGGACCCCGTCGGCCCGCTTGTCGAGTTCGGCGGCGAGGGTGCCGGTCGGGCAGCCGAACCGGGCGGCGACGTCACGCTGGTCGATCCAGGCCCGGACCAGCGCCTTGAGGCGCTCCCGCGGGTCCTCCGACCGCTCCAGCGCGTCGGCCAGTTCGTCCAGGTGCGCGCCGTGCTCGGACAGTGCGGCGCGGACCAGCTCGTCCTTGGTCTTGAAGTAGTAGTAGACGTTCCCGACCGGGACGTCCGCCTCGCGCGCGATGTCGGCGAGGGTCGTGCGCTCGACGCCCTGCTCATGGAGGACGCGGGCCGCGGCCGCGGCGAGTCGCCGGCGCTTCTGCGACGCCCGGACACGTCGATTCACTGAGTCAGTCACCCAACTGACTATAGACAGCCGCCGGTGGCCGCGTGCTACGGTCTTTCCAAGTCAGCCAACTAACTCACTTGGGAGGGGATCTCGATGATCACAGTGACGGGAGCCACCGGAAACATCGGGCGGACGCTGGTGGAGCTGCTGGCGGGGGCGGACGAGGAGGTGGTGGCCGTGTCGCGGCAGCCGCAGCCCACCCCCGCGCAGACCGGTGTCCGATGGACCCAGGGCGGCGTCGGTGACGCCGCGAGCATGCGACCCGCCCTCGAAGGAGCCCGTGCGCTCTTCCTGCTGCTGGCCGGCGAGCTCAACAGTCGGGGCGAGAGCCCGAACGCCCTGCTGGACGCCGCCGCGGACGCCGGGGTCGAACGGATCGTCCTGGTCTCCTCGCAGGTCAGCGCCACCCGGCCGGACGCGCCGTCGCACGCCCGCCTGCGGGAGTTCGAGGCCGCCGTGCGCGGCTCCGGACTCGACTTCACCGTGCTGCGCCCCAGCGGGTTCGCCTCCAACGCCTTCGCCTGGGCCGAGACGGTCCGCACCGGGCGCACGGTCCACGCCCCGTTCGGCGACGTGGCCCTGCCCGTCGTCGACCCGGCGGACATCGCGGCGGTCGCGGCGGTCGCGCTGCGCGAGGACGGGCACGCGGGCCGCACGTACGAACTGACCGGCCCCGAGCCCATCAGCCCGCGCCGACAGGCTGCGGCCCTCTCCGAGGCCCTGGACGAGGAGGTGACCTTCGTCGAGCTGTCGCGCGAGGAGGCCCACGCCCACCTGGCGCGGTTCATGCCGGAGCAGGTCATCCCCGGCACCCTGGACGTCCTCGGGGTCCCGCTCCCGGCCGAACTGGCGGTCAGCCCCGACGTCGCGGCGGTGCTCCGGCGCCCGGCCGCGCCGTTCGACGCGTGGGTCGAACGCAACCTGCCCGCGTTCCGGTAACGGCGGCGGCTCACGGCGGGACCAGCCCGCCCTCGACGAAGGACCCGCCCGCCCGGAAGCCGGGCGGGCGGGTCGAGCGGGCGTCCGGACAGGCCGGTGGCCGGTGGCCGGACAGTCGGACAGGCGGACAGGCGGATGGCCGGACCGGCGGGCGCTGCGAGCAGGTGGGTGGAACGGGCGGGCAGGCGCGGGCGGTCGGGCTCCGAACGCTAGTCGGCCGGCGGCGGAACGACCGGGGCGAGGATCATGCGACTGGTGGCGTTCACCGCCCCGGCCATGGCGGTCAGCTGGACCTGGTACTTGACGGGGTTGTTCCGCGCCTCCCAGAGCTGGGTGGCGTTGAGCCAGGCGACCTCGCGGGCCGACGACATGCTGAAGGCGGCGACGGCGTGCTTGAGCTGCTCGGCCGGCGCGGTGGCGACCTTGACGATCTGCAGCTCGAACTCGGCCCGGATCTCCGCCTCGACACTGGCGAGCAGGTCGTTGACCTTCTCGAAGTCCTCGTGGACCGGCGCGACTTCCGGGGCCGTGCTCCGCTCCTTGCAGGTCTCCACGACGGCCAGGGCGAGGTCGTGGTTGATGTGGGCGTTCATGCCGGCCAGGGCGAACTGGATCGGCCAGATGACCCGGTTGCCGCGCGCCTCGAACAGCGGCTGCCAGGGCAGTTCGGTCGGACGGCCGGCCTTGGCCGCGTCGACGTTCTTGAGGTAGTGCCCGGCGAAGATCACGTCCATCCGCTCAAGGAACGCGGGGTCCTTGAAGGTCCCGGCGGTGACGTGCTCCTTGACCAACTTGGTGACCTTCAGATAGACGCGGTTAAAGCAGGCCACGCCGTCGTGGCGGTCGAGTTCGGCGTCGATCTCCTCCATGCGGGAGATCACCCCGTCGATGGTGGTGGGGAGTTGGGCGGTCATCACAGGCCTTCCGTGGGGCGGATCGTGCGATTACGGAACATGTCGACACGAGCACGAAAGATAGTGCACGGACCACCGGAAGCCGGGGAGGCTCTGCGACGGAGCCCGCACATTCACGCCGGTCGACGTCCTCGCCGCCTGCGCGGTGCGCCTCGACCCGGCACCGGCACCGGCACCGGCCCCGGCCCCGGCACCTGACAGCCGGCGCCCGACACCCGACGTCACCGCCCTCACCGGCCGCGGCGGCGCCTCAACTCGGCCAGCCACCCCCGTACCTGCGCGTCGTCGTGCAGGTACGGTCCGCCGGGCCCGGCCGGCAGGTCGATGCCGTACAACAGGCCCAGCGCCCACAGGGACAGCTCGTCCCAGCGCAGTTCGTCGTCGAGGAACCAGCGTCCCGCCCAGCGATCGGCCTCGTCCCGACTGACCCGGCCGTCCGCCACGGCGGCGAACCAGCGCTCGATCTCGTCCAGGCCGGGCTGCTCGGCACTCCCCTCGGCATCATCAAGGCCGAGGTCGGGCCCGGCGTCGGGGCCGAGGCCGGGAACGAGGTCGGGGCAGCGCTCGGGTTCCATCCCGCCAGTATGGCGACGCCACCCTCGCAGCCCCACCCGTACCCGGCAGCCCGCACCCGCACCCGCACCCGCACCCGCAGCCCACAGCCCACACGGCAACTCCGGGGCACCTAGCGGGGCGTGACCTCCGGCTCGCCCAGTCGGCCGTCCCGCTTGACCGGGTACTCCCTGATCTCGTTCCTCGTGATCACCGTGATCCGGTTCGACCCGGACCACTCGGCCCGCAGGAAGCCGTCGCCGTCGTCCCAGGTGCCCAGGTTCCAGTGGCGGGCCGTCCAACCGCTGCCGGTCAGCAGCTCCACGCGGTAGACCGGGTCGATGGAGAAGGCCATGTCGGTGATGGTCAGGACGTGCTCGGGGTTGCCCGGATCGGGCTTGCGCTCCATCAACCGGCCGTCGCCGCCGAGGAAGTAGGTGACGGCACCGATCGCCACCGAGACCATGATGAGCGGGGACAGGATGGCGGCGCAGCCGAGCTGCGCCCACCGCTCTCGGAACTCGAACTGGACCAGCATCGACACCATGAGCATCACCGCTGCCGCCCCGAGCAGCAGCACCGGGTGGTTCAGCCAGCGCTCGACCTCCACCAGCCCGCCCGAGCGGGAGGCTTGGTGGCCCGACAGGTACGCCAGGAACGCGACCAGCGCCGCCCCCCTGAACCACCACTCGATCCGTCTGTGCCACGCGACCACTGCCATGTGCTCCCCCTGGGTGAACTTTTGCCCGGACTTTACTACGGGCACACCCTGCGGCCCGGGCGACGGTGGTTCCGTCACCCGGGCCGCGGCCGCCGGCCGTACCCCCGTCACCGCCGGTGGAAGACGCTCCGCGACCAGAGGTAGCCGAGCAGCGTCAGTCCGGCGCACCAGGCGAGGGCGCTCCACCCGCTGGTGCCGATCCCGGTGCCCGTCAGCAGGCCGCGCAGGGTCTCGATGATCGGTGTGAAGGGCTGGTACTCGGCGAACCAGCGCAGCACCGTCGGCATGGAGTCGGGCGGGACGATCGCGCTGCCGATGAAGGGCAGGAAGGTCAGCGGCAGCGGCGTGTTGCTCGCGCTCTCCGGGGTCTTGGACACCAGCCCGATGCCCGCCGATATCCAGGTCAGCGCCAGCGTGACGAACATCAGCAGGCCCGCGGCCGCCAGCCACTCCAGCGGCCCGGCACTCGACCGGAACCCCATCGCGAAGGCCGCGCCGATCACCAGCAGCAGGGCGATCATCGTCTGGACCACGCTGCCGACCACGTGTCCGGCGAGGAACGCCGACCGCGAGATCGACATCGTCCGGAAGCGGTTGACGATGCCCTCCGTCATGTCGACGCAGACGCCGACCGCCGTGGCGACCGAGCCCGCCGTCGCCGTCATCAGGACGATCCCCGGCGTCACGTAGTCGATGTAGCTGCCGCCCCCGATCCCCGCTCCCAGCGCGCCCCCGAAGGCGTAGTTGAAGAGCGCCAGCATCATCACCGGCATCACCACGACCGAGAAGGTCATCGCCGGGTACCGCTGCGCGCGCTTCAGGTTGCGGCGCAGCATGGTCAGCGAGTCGCTGACCGCGTAGCTCGTCGTCGCGCTCATCGCGCGCCCTCCCCGGTGAGCGTGAGGAACACGTCGTCCAGATCGGCCGTCTCCACGACCAGCGACTCGGCCCGTACGGAGGCGTTGTCGAGGGCGTCCAGCACGGCCTTCACCGTGAGGACGGAGTTGTCCCCCGGGATGTCCAGCCGCAGTGCCTCGGTGTCGGCGGCGGCGTAGTCGAACAGCGTGGTGGCGGCGGCCAGTTGGCGGGCGTCGGCGAACTGGAGCCGGATCCGCCCGCCGGGGACGATCCGCTTGAGCTCCTCGGCGGTGCCCTCGGCGACGATCCGCCCGCCGTCCAGGACGGCTATCCGGTCGGCGAGCTGGTCGGCCTCGTCCAGGTACTGGGTGGTGAGGAGGATCGTCACCCCGTGGTCGGCGACCAGTCCGCGGATGATCTCCCACATCGTGCGCCGGCTGCGCGGGTCCAGCCCGGTGGTCGGCTCGTCGAGGAAGATCACCTCCGGGTCGCCGACCAGGGTCATCGCCAGGTCGAGCTTGCGCCGCATGCCGCCGGAGAAGGTGGCGACGGGCTTACGCGCCGCGTCGGTGAGTTCGAACGCCCGCAGCAGGTCCTCGGCCCGCCTCCGCCCCTCCCGACGGCGGAGGTGGTTGAGGTCGGCCATCAGCATCAGGTTCTCCTCGGCGGTGAGGAGGTTGTCCACGGCCGAGAACTGGCCGGTCACCCCGATCGCCTTCCGCACCCCGTCGGCCTGCCGGGCCACGTCGTGTCCGGCCACCCGGGCGGAGCCGCCGTCGGCGGGGACCAGGGTGGAGAGGATCTGCACGGTGGTGGTCTTGCCGGCGCCGTTGGGCCCGAGCAGCGCGAACACGCTGCCCGCCGGGATGTCCAGGTCGATGCCCTTGAGGACGGCCTTGTCCCCGTAGGACTTGGTCAGCCCGACGGCGGAGATCGCCGCCATCAGGCCCTCCGGATGGTGATGCTGCCGACCTGGGTCTGGCCGCGGACCTCGACGGTCTCCCGGGCCTCGCCCGGGCCCTCGGCCGCACCGAGGGTGTTGCGGACGGCGCCGAACTTGCTGTGCACGTCGAGCCAGGCCGCCGTGCCCTCCGCGATGCCGACCTCCACGTCCCCGACGCCGGACTGCACGGTGACCTTGCCCCGGACCACCCGGCCGATCCGGATGTGGCCGTTCGCCGTCTTGGCGTCCACTCCCGCCCCGGCGTCGCCGACGTGGATCCGGCCGTTGGAGGCGTTGGCCGCCAGCTCGCCGTGCACCTCGTCGATCTCGGTGTCGCCGTTGCTGTTCTTGACCGTGAGCCGGCCCTCGACGGTGCCGACCTCGATCCGGCCGGCCCCGAACACCTCGGCGTCGCCGGTGGCCGCGCCGAGCCGGATGTCCCCGTGGTCGGTCTTGAGCCGCACGTTCTCGGCCCGGTCGACCTGGATCCGGCCCATGGAGGCCTTCACCCGGCAGTCGCCGAGCGGGCCCTCGGTAACGAAGTCCGCCATCGGGGACTCGGCGTGCACCTCGGAGCCGGCCGGCAGTTCGACGACGACCTCGATCGAGCCCTTCTTGTTGGAGAACACGGTGCGCTGCTTGGGGCCCTTGATGGTGAGCCGACCGCCGGAGAAGTCGACCTGGGTCAGCCCGGCGGCCTTGATGTCGGCGTCCCTGGCCGCGTTGGCGGGGCGGATCTCGACCGCGGTGTCGGTGCGCTTGCTCGCGCGGATCCACACCGAGCCGATCTCGAACTCCAGGGTCGCGGAGATCGGTCCGTCGGTCTCGTACGTAGGCATGGCTGTCCCGTCCTCTTGGCTCGTGTAGGTGTTCCCGCTGGTCGGAGCGGGGGTGACGTCGAAGGTGCAGGGGTGTGGGTCGTGCGCAGGCGTCAGTGGACCCAGCCGGTGAAGCCCTGGCCGCCGACGCCGCGCGGGGCTCGGGCGCCGGGGTCGGCGACCGGGCGGGCCGGCTGGCGGCCGCCCTCCAGGGCGCCGGCGACGGCCCGGACCAGCCAGGCGTTGAGGGAGACGCCCTCCTGTCCGGCGGCCTCCTCCGCCCGGGCCTTGAGGTTGGCGGGCAGGCGCAGGTTGATCCGGGCGGTGCCGCTCTCGTCCGACTCCGGCACCGCCGACACCACCGATGGCACCACGGGCGGCATCGGTGGCACCGCCGTCGGCGCGTCGCCGTGGAAGCTGTCGGAACCGGGCGGAGCGGTCACCACGAACTCCGGGTCAAGCCCGCGCAGGCGCACGTCCACCGAGCCCGGCGCGAGGTCGCGGGTGACCTCGCCCATGGCGGCCGAGAGCGCGTTGAGCAGGGTGAGCCGTACGGCCGACTCCAGCGGGAGCGTCAGCCGGTCGGCCAGCGCGCGGGCTTCGTCCCCGCCGGCGGCAGCGGCCACCGCGAGCTCGTTCCGGAGGTTTTCGACGTACGGCGTGAGGTCCATGGCTCAAGCATGGCACAGGGATGGCGCCATGTCGAGTCACTTGTGGCACCACTTTGGCACCATCGGCCGGAGGGGTGCGGCACCGAACGGGAACCACCCCGCCGAAACGTGAACCGCCCCGCCGAAACCGAACCGCCCCGCCGACCGAGGTCGACGGGGCGGTTCACGACGGGGGCGTCGGCCCCGCGGGGAGGGTCAGCGCTGCCAGCCCGCCAGGTAGGCGTCGATCTCGCCGACCAGCCGGGCCTTGCCGGCCGTGTCCAGGAAGGAGGCCTCGACCGCGTTGCGGGCCAGACCCGCCACCCCGGCCTCGTCCAGGCCCAGCAGCCGCGCCGCCACCGCGTACTCGGTGTTGAGGTCGGTGCCGAACATCGGCGGGTCGTCGCTGTTGACCGTCACCAGCAGGCCCGAGTCCACCATCTGCTTGATCGGGTGCTCCTCGATCCGCTCCACGGCCCGGGTGGCGATGTTGGAGGTCGGGCAGACCTCCAGCGGGATCCGGTGCTCGCCCAGGTAGTCGAGCAGCGCCGGGTCCTTGACCGCCTGGGTGCCGTGCCCGATGCGCTCGGCACCGAGCTCCCGGATGGCGTCCCAGACCGTCTGCGGCCCGGTGGTCTCGCCCGCGTGCGGGACGCTGCGCAGGCCGGACGCCCGCGCCCGGTCGAAGTACGGCTTGAACTGCGGGCGCGGCACGCCGATCTCCGGGCCGCCCAGGCCGAAGCTGACCAGGCCCTCGGGGGCCAGCTCGGTGGCCAGCCGGGCGGTCACCTCGGCCGACTCCAGACCGGCCTCGCCCGGGATGTCGAAGCACCAGCGCAGCACGACGCCGAGTTCCTTCTCGGCGCGCAGCCGGGCGTCCTCGATCGCCTCCATGAAGGCGACGTCGGGGATGCCGCGCTTGACCGAGGAGTACGGGGTGATGGTCAGCTCGGCGTACCGGATGTTCTGGCGCGCCATGTCCTCGGCCACGCCGTAGGTCAGCGCCCGGACGTCCTCGGCGTCGCGGACCAGGTCCACCACGCTCAGGTACACGTCGATGAAGTGCGCGAAGTCGGTGAAGGTGAAGTACTCGGCGAGCGCCGCCGGGTCGGTCGGCACCTTGGACTGCCCGGCGTGCCGGGCGGCCAGTTCGGCGACGACGCGCGGCGAGGCCGAGCCGACGTGGTGGACGTGCAGTTCCGCCTTGGGCATCCCGGCGATGAACGCCTCGATGCCGCTGCTGCTACCGGTGTTCCCGGTGGGGTTTCCGATCCGACTTCCGTCCGGCTGGACCACGGCGGTGCCCTTCTTCCTTCTCCGCGCCTCTACGCGCGTTCCGACTGTGCTGGCAAGCATAGGCCGACTCCCGGCTCATCCTCCGAGCGCGACCGTCACGGTGTGGATCAGCAGCCCGGCCAGGGCGCCGACCACGGTGCCGTTGATCCGGATGAACTGCAGGTCGCGGCCGACGTTGGCCTCGATCTTGCGGGAGGCCTCGTCGGCGTCCCAGCCCGCCACCGTCTCCGAGATCAGCGAGGTGATCTCGGCCCGGTAGGTGTCGACCAGGTACTGCGCGGCGTCCTGCACCCAGCCGTCCACCTTGGCCTGCAGCTTGGGCTCGGTGGCCAGGCGCTCGCCGAAGCGGCGCACACCCTCGCGGATGCGCCGGCGCAGCTCGCTGTCCTCGTCCTCGGCCGCGCCCATCACCAGGCCGCGCACGGCCGCCCAGGTGGAGTTGATCAGCTCCTGCACCTCGGGGCGGGCCAGCAGCTCGCCCTTGGCCCGCTCGACCCGGGCGATGGTCTCCGGGTCGGTCTGCAGCTCGGCCGCGAAGTCGACGAGGAAGTTGTCGATCGCGCCGCGGGCCGGGTGGTCGGGGTCGTCCCGGATGTCGGTGACGAAGCGCAGCAGCTCCTTGTAGACCCGCTCGCCGACCTGGTGGTCGATGAACCTGGGCGTCCAGCCCGGCGTCTTCTGGGTGACCTTCTGCACCACCTCCTCGTGGTTGGCGGTGAGCCAGCCGTGCGCCCGGACCGCCACCAGGTCCACCACACCGTGGTGCCCGCCGTCGGCGACCACCTTGCCGAGCATCCGGCCCATCGGCTCGGCCACCGAGGTCGCGGCCGCCCGCCGGGTCACCGCCTCGGCGACGACCGCCCGCACGTCGTCGTCGCGGAGCACCGCGAGCAGGCCGCGCAGCGCCGCCGAGGCCTCCTTGGTGACCCGCTCGGCACTGCCCGGCGCGGCCAGCCACTCCCCCAGCCGGCGGCCGATGCCGAGCGCCGCGAGTCGCCCGCGCACCACCTGGCCGGAGAGGAAGTTCTCGCCGACGAAGTCGCCCAGCGAGCGGCCGAAGGCGTCCTTCTTGGTCGGGATGATCGCGGTGTGCGGGATCGGCAGGCCGAAGGGGCGGCGGAACAGCGCGGTCACCGCGAACCAGTCGGCCAGCGCGCCCACCATGCCCGCCTCCGCGGCGGCCGCCACGTAGCCGGCCCAGGAACCGGCACCGGCCGCATCGGCCCAGGTGGAGAGGGCGAAGACCAGGGTCGCGAAGGCCAGCAGGCCGGTCGCGATGGTCTTCATCCGGCGGACGCCGCGTCTCTTCTGCTCGTCGGCCGCGGTGAACCGGAACCCGGGGCCGGTCCCGCGGAAGGCATCGTCACTCACCCCGCCAGTCTGCCCGGTACCCGGCGCGTACGGGGGCGTCCCCCGCGATCACGCGCCCCGGGACCGCTCCCGGCCGCCGTGCGGGCGGCACGGCGGCCGGGAGGCGCGGGCGGCGCGCCGCTCAGCCGATCGCCACCTCGGCGTACATCCGGGCGATCACGTCCTCGATGGCCGGCTCACGCACCGACAGGTCCACCAGCGGGTACCGCTCCGCGACCGCCGCCACGATCGGCGCGGCGCTCTGCTGCGCCGGGAAGGCCAGCCACTGGCGGGGCCCCTCGACCTTGACCACCCGCGCCCCGGCCACCTCGATCGGGGCCCGGGACTCGGCGAGGTCCACCACCAGCGTCCGCTCGCTGCGCCCGGTGGTGTGCAGGCCCTCCAGCCCGCCGTCGTACACCACCCGGCCGTGGTCGATCACCATGACCCGGCCGCAGAGCTGCTCGATGTCGGTCAGGTCGTGGGTGGTGAGCAGCACGGTGGTGCCCCGGTCGCGGTTGACCTCGCGCAGGAACTCGCGCACCTTGCCCTTGCTGACCACGTCCAGGCCGATGGTCGGCTCGTCCAGGTAGAGCACCTGAGGGTCGTGCAGCAGTGCGGCCGCGAGGTCGCCGCGCATCCGCTGGCCGAGCGAGAGCTGGCGCACGGGGGTGTCCAGCAGGCCCGCCAGGTCGAGCAGTTCGACGCAGCGGTCGAGGTTCTCGCGGTACCGCACGTCGGGGATGCGGTAGATCCGGCGGGCGAGTTCGAAGGAGTCGCGCAGCGGGAGGTCCCACCAGAGGGTGGTGCGCTGCCCGAAGACGACGCCGATCCGACGGGCCAGCGCGACGCGTTCGCGGGCCGGGTCGACCCCGGCCACGCGCAGCCGCCCCGAGCTGGGGACGAGGATGCCGGTGAGCATCTTGATGGTGGTGGACTTGCCGGCCCCGTTGGGCCCGATGTAGCCGACGCACTCGCCGGCGTCGACGGTGAAGCTGAGCCCGTCCACCGCGCGCACCTCGCGCTTGGTGCGGCTGAACCGGCCGGCGCGGGCCCGTACGGTGAAGCTGCGCCGGACGTCCTGGAGTTCGATCAGTGCCATGGAAGCTCCTCGAAGGCGACGGGGGTTTCAGCTGCCGGTGCCGCGGTAGGCGCGCAGCCCGGCGCGCCAGGCGAGCCCGGCGGCGGCGACGCAGACCGCGGCGGCGACCGGGGAGGCGTACTGGAAGGCGGTGGGCAGGCCGAGCGGATCGGGCCGGCCGAGGATGCGCAGGGCCGGCAGCCAGTTGACGAAGGCCAGCGGCACGCCGAAGACCACTCCGGCGACCAGTTCCTTGGCGAAGATGGTCGGCGGGTAGTGGAGCAGTGTCGCCCCGCCGTAGGTGAAGGAGTTCTGGATCTCCTTGGACTCGCCCCACCAGAACTGGACGGTGGCGCCGCCGATGTAGATCGCGCCGAAGATGACGCTGCCGCAGACCAGCAGGACGGGCACCAGCAGCACCCGGTCCCAGGTCCAGTGCACGTCCAGGGCGGCCAGCGACCAGACGAGCACCGCCGCGGCCTGCAGCGGCCGGCCGAGCCGGCGCAGCGAGAAGCGTTCGGCGCACAGCTGGGAGAGCGCGGGCGCGGGGCGGATCAGCATGGTGTCCAGCGTGCCGTTGACGATCCGTACGCCGAGGCCGTCGGCCGAGCCGACCAGCAGGTTGGCGACGCCGAGGGAGAAGGTCGCGGTGGCGTAGAGGAAGGCGATCTCCGGCAGGGTCCAGCCGCCGAGCCGGTCGGTGTGCCGGAACATGATCACCAGCACGACGAAGTCGAGGGAGTGGGTGACCAGGCTCGCCAGCAGGTTCAGTGCGAACGAGGCCCGGTAGGCCATCATCGAGCGCATCCACATCCGCGCGCACAGCCACCAGGAGCGGACCGCCCAGGCGGTGCGGGGGACGAGGCGCTCCCGTACGGGCGGCGGGCCGGCCGCGCGGTGTCCGTCCGGGCGGGGCCCGGCCACGAGGTGCTCAGCCACCCTGCACCACCACCCGGCGGGTCGCGAGCCACTGTGCGCCCCGCCCGGCGGCGAGCAGCGCGGCCGCCCACGCGAGCTGGAAGCCGAACGCGCCGAGCAGCCCGCCGCCGCTCGCGCGTTCCAGGAAGACGTCCGTCGGCTCCTTGATCAGCGCCGCCCAGGGCAGCACCGCGCCGAGGTCGCCGAGCAGGCCGGGGAACAGCGCGATGGGCAGCAGCATCCCGGAGAAGAACATCGAGACCACCAGCATCACCGCGCGCACGCCCTCGGAGTCGTGCAGCCAGAAACCGGTGATCGAGACCAGGAAGCGCAGCCCGAAGCTGACCACCACCGCGAGCAGCACCGAGAGCAGGAAGAACACCCAGGTCAGCGGGTGTTCTGGCATCCGGGTGCGGAACACCAGGGCGCCCACGAGCAGCGGCACGGTGCCGCGGACCAGCAGTTGGAAGGCGGCCCGGCCGAGGTCGCCGGCCAGCCACCAGCCCTGGAAGTCGACGGGGCGGTAGAGGTCGACGGCGATGTCCCCGCTGCGGAAGCGGTCCTGGAGGTCGTCCTGGAAGCCGCCGCCCCACACGGCGACGGTGACCAGCAGACCCTGGCTGACCCAGATGTAGGTGACGGCCTGGCTCTGGTCGTAGCCGCCGAGGTGGGGGCGGGCCTGCCAGAGGGCGAGGAAGGAGGAGGCGAGGATGATGCCGAAGACGGTGTTGGTGAAGGTGCCGGCCAGGGTGGCGGCCCGGTAGGTGGAGTAGCGGCGGAAGGCACCGCGGGCGACGGCCGCGTACAGCCCGAGGGAGGCGGCGAGGGCCGCCCCGGGATCGGGGGGCCGCGCCTCGGCGGGGGCAGCGTTCAGCATATTGTCTCCTTGTCGACAAATACGGGCACAGGAGTGCCCGCACGCGTCCGCACACACCCCAGCGGCTCCGACCGGCCGAACCCGGGGGTACCGGGCCGGACAAGCGGAGCTGACGAAGTGGGCGCGCTATGAAGTTCGCATCTTTCACCGTACCTCCGGGCACCCACGCCCGCACCCGGTTTTCCGCCACTCGCAACGGCACTCACAACGGCACCCGCAACAGCCCCCGCACCCCGGCGCCAGAAGCAGCAGCCGAAGCACACAACAGCCCACGTCAGCCGCCCACACACCGCTGATCCGACGTCAAATAGCACATAATCACGGCATGACCTTGAGCACCCGACGCCAGGCCAAACGGGCCGCCCGCCGCGAGGCCCGCCGCGCCCTCCCGCTCTGGCGCCGGCTCCTGCCCACCTGGCGCATCACCCTCGGCACGCTCACCGCACTGTTCCTGCTCGCCGTCGGCAGCTTCGCCGTGCTCTACGTCATCGTCCCCGTACCCGACCCCAACGCCCACGCCGTCGCCCAGAACAACATCTACCTCTACGCCGACGGCACCACCGAGATCGCCCGCACCGGCGCCGTCAACCGCACCGACGTCACCATCGACCAGATCCCGCTGCACACCCAGCAGGCCGCCGTCTCCGCCGAGGACCGGACCTTCTACCAGAACCGCGGCATCGACCTGAAAGGCATGATCCGGGCCGGCTGGAACACCCTCACCGGCAAGGGCATGCAAGGCGGCTCCACCATCACCCAGCAGTACGTCAAGAACTACTACCTGACCCAGAACCAGACCATCGAACGCAAGGGCCGCGAACTCCTCATCGCCCTCAAGGTCGACCAACAGCGCGACAAGAAGGACATCCTCGCCGGATACCTCAACAGCAGCTACTACGGCCGCGGCGCCTACGGCATCCAGAGCGCCGCCCACGCCTACTACGGCGTCGACGTCTCCGGCCTCACCCTCACCCAGAGCGCCTACCTCGCCTCCCTCCTCCAGGCCCCCAGCCTCTACGACGTCAAGACCGCCACCCCCGCCAACCGCGAAAAAGCCGTCGCCCGCTGGAACTACACCCTCGACGGCATGGTCCAACTCGGCTTCCTCACCACCGCCGACCGCACCGCCGCCACCTTCCCCGACCCGATCGACCCCCAACCCACCACCGGACTCTCCGGCCAGGCCGGCTACCTCGTCGGCGTCGCCGACGACTACCTGATCTCCTCCGGCACCATCGACGCCGCCACCCTCAAGGCCGGCGGCTGGCGCATCACCACCACCTTCGACAAACCCCGACAGGACGCCTTCACCAAAGCCGTCCAGGACGAACTCGCCGGCGACCTCGACCCCGGATCCCGCCCCACCACCGACACCGACGTCCGCGTCTCCGGCGCCTCCGTCGAACCCGCCACCGGCCGCGTCGTCGCCGTCTACGGCGGCCCCGACTACGCCAAACAGCCCTACAACGACGCCCTCCGCCAGGACAACCAGATCGGCTCCACCTTCAAACCGATCGACCTCGCCGCCGGCCTCCTCGCCCAACACACCCTCGACGGACGCCCGATCACCACCGAGTCCCACTACGACGGCACCAGCGAACGCCCCGTCACCGGCGGCCCCACCCCGTACGCACCACCCAACGAGGACGACACCGACTACGGCAACATCACCCTGCGCTACGCCATGGTGAAGTCCGTCAACTCCGTGTACGCGCAGGAAGGCGTCGACGCCGGACTCGCCCGCGTCCGGGACACCGCCGTCAAACTCGGCATCCCCGACAGCGTCCGCGGCATGGACCCGGCCAACACCTCGATGACCCTCGGCACCGCCACCCCCAGCGCCCTCGACCTGGCCGGCACCTACGCCACCCTCGCCAACCACGGCCAGGCACACACCCCGTGGTCCGTCCTCAAACTCGAACGCGTCGCCCCCGGCGGCGCCGTCGACGTCCCCAAGATGCCCGAACACAACCCCACCGACGCCGTCGAACGCACCGTCGCCGACTCCGTCACCGACGTCCTGCGCGACGTCGTCAGCCCCCGCGGCACCGGCGCCGCCGCCCTCGACCTCGGCCGCCCCGCCGCCGGCAAGACCGGCACCACCGACTCCAACCTCTCCGCCTGGTTCGCCGGCTACACCCCCGAACTCACCACCACCGTCGGCCTGTTCCGCGAGAACCCGAAAACCCACGCCAAGGAACCACTCGCCGGCACCGCCGGACTCACCCGGATCAACGGCGGCACCATCCCCACCAAGATCTGGACCGCCTACATGACCGCCGCCCTCGACGGCACCCCCACCCGACAGTTCGACCTACAAAGCGGACACGACACCCCCGGCACCGACACCTGGCCCACCACCACCGGCAGCACACCCCCGAACACCGGCGCCACCCCGCACCCCGGCCCCGCAGCACCCAGCGCCACCATCCCCGGACTCATCACCACCATCCCCACCCACGCCCCCAGCGCACCCCCCGCCGCCACCGGCAACCCCGCACCCGGCCCGACCGCGCCCAGCCCGCCGGCCCCCCAGCCCACCACCACCCACGAACAACCCAGCCCCACCACCAGGCCCACCCAGACCCCACCGCCCAAGCCCACCGACCCACCCACCGCCACCGGCGGACCCGCCACCCACCCCGCGGCGACACCCACCCCGTGAACCCGGCGGACTACCGCCCCGCCACCAACTCCCGCTCCACCGGCGTCCGGAACCGCGGCGTCACCCGCACCTCCCCCAACCAGCCCGCCAACCGCTCCGCCTCCGCCGCGACCGCCCGCTCCGCCTCAACCCCGACATCCCGGAACAACCGCCACACCAGCTCACCGTCCGCCCGCTGCGCCCAGCCGCCCACCACCTCGCCGCACCACCACACCGTCGGCCCGGCGTTCCCCGCCCGGTCGAACAGCGACGGCACGTCCTCCGGCCGCAGGTACCAGTCCCGCCCCCGCCAACCCATCACCGCCGGGTCCAGCGCGGGCAACAGCGCCGCCCACGGCTCCGGCTCCGCCACCGGAGCGTCATCGCCCGGCAGCACCAGCCCGGCCGCACCGCCCGCCAGCTCCACGTCCCGCGCACCGACGTCCGCCAGCGCCTTGCGGACGTCCCCCAACGTCCAGCCCGTCCACCACTTCACGTCCTCGACCGTCGCCGGACCGTACGCCGCCAGCCAGCGGCGCACCACCTCCGCCTTCGCCTCCCGCACCGCCACGTCCGGCCACTGCGGCACCAGCGCCCACGGATAGCTGCTGCTCAACCACGAACCGTGCGGACGGCAGCGGCGCACGTGCCCGTCCGAGGCCAGCAACCGCAGCAGCCGGCTGCCCACGCTCTGCTTCGCCTCGTACGCCTTGCCCGCCGACATCAGCATCGTCTCGCGCAACTGCGGCACGTCCTCGCCGAGTTCCTTCGTCGTCGCCTCACCCCGCGCCGCGAGCGCGGCCAGCACCTCGCGCTCCGTCACCGCCAGCCGCGCCTCGTCCCAGCCCTCCGCGTGGTCCCGCAGGTGCTTCAGCAGCGTCGCCCGCTCCTTCGCCGCGATCGCCCGCGCCGCCGCCGAACTCACGTACGGGGCGAAGCCCTCCGTCACCGCGAAGATCGTCCGCCGCATCGACAGCAGCTTCACCAGCGAGACGTCCTCGTACAGCGCCCGGTCCACCTCTGCCGCCGAAGGCTCGACCAACCGCGCGCACGCCGACAGGTACACCGTGGCCGCGTCCGTCGCGTGCAACCCGACCACCGCGTCGGCCACGTCCTCCACCCGCGCCACCCGCACCGAGGGCGCCAACAACTGCCGCCGGCCCAACCGGGCCCGACGCTCCCCGTCACCCATCACCGGCACACGCCTCGTCATGCCGGGACCCTAACGCCTCCCACCGACACAACCGGTCCGGCGCTCCCGGCCGCCGGCTCCGCGAACCCCGCGAGCAACGGCGCCGTCCGCCCGTGCCACCCACGCCGGACAGACCCGGTGAGTCACGGCCGGTCGGCCGAAGCCCGTCGCACCGGGACGGCGGGCGCCCAGCGGGCCGGCCGGAACCGGTCGCGCAGCCGCCGACCGGTCACGGGTGGAGACCGATCACAGGTACAGCCCGATCACAGGTACAGCCCGGTCGAACCCTCGGTGTCACCGAACCGCGCGGCCGCGACCGCGTGCAGGTCGCGCTCGCGCAGCAGCACGTAGGTCGCGCCGCGGACCTCGACCTCCAGCTTGTCCTCGGGGTCGTACAGCACCCGGTCACCCGGCTCCACCGCGCGCACGCTCTGGCCCACCGCGACCGCCTCGGCCCAGGTGCAGCGCTTGGACAGCTCCGCGGTCGCCTAGACTTCTAAAAGATTCGCTGCGTTGAAGGGGAACAGCAATGGCAGCAAAGTCTTTGACGCGTCGCCAGACACTCCGGGCCATCATCTACATCCGGGTCTCGACCGCACGCGAGGACATGATCAGTCCGGAGCTCCAGGAGCACACCTGCCGAAAGTTCGCGATCGGCGAGGGCATGAACGTGATCGACGTGGTCCCCGATCTTGACCTCTCGGGCGGGGACTTCGCGAAGCGCCGTATCGGCGAGATCATCGCGCGGATCGCCTCCGGCGAAGCCGATGTGGTGCTGGTCTACCGATGGGACCGCTTCGGCCGGAACCTCGAACAGTCGTTGATCAACCTGAGCACCCTCGAAGGCGTCGGGGGCACCGCGAAGTCAGCGACAGAAAACTTCGACACCAAAACGGCGGCCGGCCGCTTCGCCCGGAACAACATGCTCGGGTTGGCCGACCTCCAGCGGGAGCAGATCGGCGAAGGATGGCAACGCACCCTCGCTCGCCGTCTTCGCAACGGCCTGCCGCACAACGGGCACCCCCGATTCGGCTACCGGCTGTGCGCCACGTGCAAGCCGCCGAAGCCCCGAGCCGCCAACGGCCACCGCCGAGCGCGGGAGGACATCGAGACGTGCGACGACTGTCGCTCAGGAATCCAGATCCCGGACCCGGAGTACGGCCCTGCCCTGACCGACGCGTACGAGCGCTACGTGAGCGGCATGAGCCTGGGCAAGATCTGCGATGAGATGCGAGAGCAGGGGCTGACCACGTACGCCGGTCACGCCATGGAGATCCACCGCCTGCAAGGGATCATGGACACCGGGTTCGCCGCCGGGTACATCCGGGTTCGCTCGGAGTCCAGCAGCTACCAGGAAGAGCCGCCGGAGTCAGCCCTTGAGCCGACAGGCGTCGGCAAGCTCGACCGGTTCGTCTTCGTCCAAGGAGCGCACGACGCGATCATCTCCCAGGAGACGTGGGAGAAGTACCTGGAGAAACGGCAGGCTGGCCGCCACAGCAAGCGCGACGGCAAGGCGAAGTATCCCGCAAGCGGTCTCGTCTTCTGTGGCGACTGCAAGCATCCCGCGCCGATGCGAGCAGGCCTCTCGGGCGGGAGTCGTCAGCCCGTGTGGCGCTGCCAGGGCATCCAACTCCGGAGCTGCAACCATTCGAACGCCCACCGGGAGACGCTCGACGCAGTGATCTTCGCATGGATCAACGAACGGGCATCTGGCGAAGAGACCGCCCGAGCAACTGCACAGGCTGCCGTGGACGCCGCCCGCGAGGAACCCGATGAGTCGTGGCGATGGGAAGCCGAGATCCAAAAGCTCAAGAAGCAGCGAAAGAACCTGATCCGGATGGCGGCTTCCGAGGACATCACCCGTGAGGACTTCCTCGAACAGCGCGACGACGTCGATACCGAACTCGCCAAGGCGGAGGCCCAGCTTGCGCGCTGTGGCCGAGTGAAGGCCAATCCCAGGCCACCGCGCGAGGTGTTCGAGGGGCTTGCCCAAGAGTGGCCCACCATGGCCGACCACCTCAAGCAAACCGCTCTGCGAAGCGTAGTCGGAAAGATCATCGTGCAGCGCGGGCCCCTTCGTGATCCGCACCGCTACACGATCATCCCTCGCTGGGAGATGACCGAGGCAGCCTAGACAGCCTCGGAGGGGCCGAGTTCAGGATCTTCGCCATCTCGAATCTCAGCCCATTCCCGCAGGTAGCGTTCGGCCGCAGCTCTGCCTACAACCTTCCAGAACTCAGCCCAGCACTCTTCCTCAGTGGGAGGACTGTCGACCATCACTCCCCCTCCCCTGACGAGAGCTCTCCATGGTGTGAACGCGCGATCTCCCGGTTGATGGCGAGGTCTTCGGCGATCCCGGCGGCGATGAGGGCTTCGGCTGGGGTATGTCCGGTGCCAGCGAAGCGCCAGGCCCCTTTGGTGATGGTCTCGCTGTCCCAGTCGGTATACAGGCCGCGGGCGTGGTCGGCGCGGGCGGCTCTGAGCTGTCCGTAGGTGGTGGAGTAGGCGCGTGTCTTGGTGAGGCAGTGGCCTCGGTAGCCGAGCATGTGTGCCCAGGCGCGTAGGCGGAGGTGGTGCAGTTCGGGCAGGCCGCCGAGGCGCCAGGCGGTGGCGATGAGGGCCCGGACGTGTGGGGTGACGTGCAGGGCCCGTATCTCCGCGGGGGACTCGATGCGGCGGTCGACGGCGCCGGCGGCTTCCACGCTCTTGCTCGTGTACTTGGCGACGTAGGCGGCGACGGCGTCGTCCGTGATCCGTCCGCCATCCCCGTTAATCAGCGGGTGGGCGTCGAGCTGTGTGCCGAAGCCGAGCAGTCCGCCGCTGTAGGCCGGTGAGTCCGGGCACGGTAGGGCTACGGCGGCGGCCGCCGAGTGGACGGTTTCCAGGAGGAGGTTCGCTGTCGCCCAGGGCGGAGGCGCCGAGGTGGGGCCGTCCGGGCCGTCGAAGCGGATGACGGCGTGGAAGTGGACGGCGCCGCGCTTCTGGTACTCGGCGACCTTGGCGGCGGAGACCCGGACCAGGCTGCGTACCTCCGACCTGCCGAAGCCTGCCCGAGCGGCGACGTGGTGGTACAGGTTGTCACGGAAGGCCTTCCACAGCACCGGGGCCATGGCGTTCCACATGACGTGCCCCGGGTAGTCGTAGCAGTCGGCGCAGAGCGGTTGCCCGATGAGCGGGTCCGTGTCCGGGTGGGTTCGGCCGCAGCCGTGCCAGCCGCCATGTTCGCAGCGTCGCCGTCGGATGGGGTGGCACTTCTCGCCTCGGTGGACCGGGCCGAAGGAGGGGGCGGTGAGGGTGAGGAACAGCCGCGGATGCGCCCGTACTGTGCCCGGAACTCCCTTGCCGCCGATGAGACCGGAGCGGACCAGGTGGAAGGTGTCGCCGCTGTGTTCGCGGGAGCAGGGCGCGCAGCGGGTGGCCCGGCGGTTGCGGCAGCGGACCGCGAGTCGGCCGCCGGGTTCGGTCGCGGTTGAGTAGTGGCGCAGGACTTCGCCGGTGGCGGCGTCGAGGGTGGTGCTGTACCCGGTGAGGTAGATCGGTTCGGCGCATCCGCCGGTGGCGCGGAGCTGATCGATCCACCGGTGCAGCTCCGGCATCTCGCCGAGGCGTACCAGGTCGCGGTCAGTGAGAGGCAGTTGGCGCAGCCGCGCCTCCCGGTCGAGGAGGGCGCGGCGTGCGGTGGGGTCGGTGTGCGGGTTGGTGTGGGTCATGGTGGGTGTCTCCAGGGCCAGGGGTTGCCGGGCCCCGGCCGGGCCACGTGGGTGACGGCTCGGCCGGGGGTGGCGTGGGGGCTGGTGGAGCGGGGCCGGCGGCCGGAGGTGGGGCCGTCGGCGTGGGTTGGGTTGGCTGGCACGGTGATCACGTCTTTCAGGTGGTGTGGGTGAAGCCCTGGACGATCCAGGTCACGGCGGAGACGACGGGGTCGGCCCAGCCGATGCGATCGAGGTAGATGCCGAGGACGCCGATGAGCACGACGTGCCAGATCTTGAGTTCGCCGGAGCGGACCAGGAGGTAGGTCACGACGGCCAGGAAGAGGATGAGGATGCCGACCGTCACTGGTAGACCCCTTCGGTCGGCTCGTCCGCGTGCAGGAGGCCGGGCCAGGTCGGGGCCAGCCGGGCGTGCTTCCTGGCGGCGCGCCGGGCCTGTTCGGGGGTGACGTGGATTGAGCGGGCCCGGACCCACCGGCCGTCGGTGTCGGCCGTGATGGCGACGCCCTGTTCGGCGAGGGTGATCCGCTGGGCGGCTTCGAGCGCTTCCTTGCTGAGGTCGCCGAGCGCCATCTCCGCTGTCCCCGCGTCACTCACCCGGTGGCAGACCCGGCCGGCCAGCTGTGCCCGGAGCGCGGTCACTCCCGGGCCAAGGTCGGAACCAACCCGCTGCCCGGCGATGATCAGGTGGACGCCGAGGGCGGCGCCGAGTTGGCCGAGCCGCAGCAGGTTCGTGGCGATCTCCCCGACCTGCGCCTTGTCGTCCCGGGTGGCGACGAGGTACAGCTCCGCAACCTCGTCCACGATCACGACGATCGGCATCTTGCGGAGCTTGGCCGGCAGGTCCCAGATCGAGCGGGCCCCGACCGAGCGGCACAGCTCCATCCGCGCTTCGGTCTCGGCCACCAGCTCCGCGAGCAGGTGGGCGGCTTCGGCCCGGGTCGAGGCCAGTGCGGAGAGCCGGTCCTCGAACAGGGACAGCTCCATACCGCCTTTGAGGTCGATCCCGAACAGGGCCACGCGCTGCGGCGCGAGTTCCTTCATCAGGGCGGCGACCAGCGTGGACTTGCCGGAGCGGGTCGCGCCGACGATCAGCCAGTGCGGTGCCCGCCGCAGGTCGATCGTCCAGGCCCGGCCGTCTTCCAGTAGCCCGACCACCGACCGCAACAGCCGCGCCTTCAGCCGGTACGGCACCACGGGAGTGATCAGCGGATCCCAGGCGAGCGCCGAGAGCGTGACGAACCCGCGCTCGTCCGAGACCAGCCGTACCGCGTGCACCCGCCAGGCATGGGTGAGCGCGTCGAGGGCTTCGGCGAAGTGCTCGGGCACCTGCCCGGGGTGGAGGCGAACCCTCACATCGAGGCCGCCACGCCGGTACTTCGCCACGCCCAGTCGAGGGGGCGTCGGCCGCAACGGATCCCCGCGGACCATCAAGTCCCCCACTCGGGCCCGCCCCGGGCGCTTGGCCACCGCCAGACCGAGGTTCGTGGTCAGGCGCCGCCACGTCACCCGGACGCGGATCACCGTGGCCGGGTAGCCGAGCAGGTACCACCACACGTAGGGGTGGGCTCGCCGCAGCCCCGGCGCGACGCTTAGCGCCAGGAGCACCGAGGCCAGCAGGACCACCCACAGCAGTTGGAGCACGATCACGGGAGCCTCCCGTTCTCCACCGCGGTGTTGTGCGCCTCGGTCTCCAGGTCACGGGCTTGACCAGCGGCCTTGGTGGCGACGAGGGCGATGTGGTCGAACAGCGGGGCGCCGCTGTCGTCGGGGGCGAACGGGTCGACCTCTTCGGCCAGGTCGCCGAGTTCGCGCAGCAGGCCGCGCAGCTTCACGCGCGTCGCGCTGCTCATCAGGCGTCGCCGCCCTTGCGGGAGACCGCGGGGGCGGGGACGGGGGTGATGGCGTCGGCGCGGAAGGACAGGCCGTGCCGGTCCCCCATCGCCCACGAGAAGGCCGTCAGGCCAGTGACGTGCACCCGCACGCCTTCCACCACCCCGGCCGGTTCGCCGGACACGCTGATCTCGATGATCGAGGCCCGCCGGCCGTCCTGCCGGACCGCGACGCCGACCGTGTAGACGGTCTGCCCCTCCCGGTCCTTCCTCACCTCTCCGGTCTCCCGGTTCGCCACCCGCGCTTCGGGGGCGACGATGCAGGTCATCGTGCCCAGCCTGGTTCCGTCAACGGGAATGGACTGCATGAGCGCACGCTCCTAGGACACCAAGGCCGCCTGACGTCAGTCGTCAAACGTACTTACCTTTGGTCAGTCGATGATGCTCCTCCTTGACGCCTCAGCGCAAGCAATTCATGCTTACGTTTAACGGCTACTGACTGACGACAGACCCACAAAGGCCGCCCGAACTGGGCAGACATCACCGACGAAGCACCCGACCACGACACGGCACACGCGAAGCGGGCCCCCCGGCGCCCGCACCAAGGGGTCAACACGATGGCGATCATCCGGAACGAGGCACTGCACAAGCAGGTGGCGGCGGCGATGCGAGAGTCCATCGCTGCCGGCGAGTGGCCGCCCGGCACGCAGCTGCCCACGGAGACCGACCTCGCCCAGAAGTACGGCGTCTCTCGACCAACCGTCAGGCTCGCCGTCGCCGCCCTGCGCAGCGAGGGCCAGTTGGACGTGAAGCAGGGCCGCGGCACGTTCGTCCGCACCGCCGTGCACGGCCCCTCCAGCATTTTGGACCGCACCATCGCCACGGAGGCAAACGGCTACTCAACGCCCCTCGACGCATGGTTCGAGCAGAGCGAAGAGCCCACGGTCTACCGCACCCGCACCGATGCCATCACCGCGCCGCTCCTGGAGATGGAGCAGGAGGAACTGATGCTCGGCTGCGACCGTCTCATCGCAGACCCCGCTGGGGAGGGCCGTGCCCTCCATCGCCTCCTGCTCCCCATGGAACGCATCGAGGCCACCCAGCTCGCCCAACAGCCCGCGGTTACACCGACCGAGGCCTACACAACGCTGGCCGCCGCCGGCCACGACCTCGTCTGGCACGACCGAGTCAGCGCCCGAGTCCCCCAGCCCGACGAGCGCGAAGCCCTCCACCTCTCCGAAGCCGCGGTGCTCCTAGTCGTTCACCGCACCACCCACGACCAGACCACAAGCCTCCCCCTCATCCTCGAAGAGACCCGCCTCGGCGCCGAAACAGCCGCCCTCACCTACGCCATCGAAGCCACCAAACCCAAGCGCACCGCCCGGCCCGCCAAGGCCACCCGCTAACCACCCCGAAAACGCCTCAGCCCCCACGTCCACACCGGGCAAGGGGGCTGTCGCAACTCTTCTTCACTTACTCAAGGGCGCCCACAGCGCGCCAGCGCGCGGCCCAGCCGCTCGCCGCCGCTCCTGTCTGCGCCCCGCTTCGGCGGCGGCCGGCCGCGCACGTCGAACGTGCGGCCGGGAGGGTAGCCGAGGTTAGAGCCCGTCGTGGCTGGGGTCGGGCGGCTCCACGGTTTTACCCACCTCCCAGGCTCGGGACCCGAGTCGAGCAAGAACGGGGGGCCACTCGGCCAAATTGCGGACAGGCCCAGAAGCCCTGACCGAGTCGCAGCAGCTTACGGCCCCCCGATCATGCTCGACCCCAAACCAGGCAGGACACCGGCCAAAACCGCTCCTCCACCCGAGTTGGCGAGCTCGCCTTCCCGCCAGCTGGATCGCTACACAATTCGCCGGGACGCAGCAGCGAGTGCCTCTGACACTTGGCGGCGCCTCGGTTTAGAAGGCCGGGGCACCTCACACTGAATCAGCGCATGGGCGATTCCCGCTGGCGGATCGTCAGGCTGAGGGTCATCGATGACACCAGCGCCACATGAGCGCGGCACCAATGCCGCAAAGCCAAATACCATCTGGGTTGACTTACGGAGGATGCTGTCTGGCTTCAGCCCCTCTGCCTCCAGTGTCGAACTCCTGTGGACAGATATTCCGTCATCATCCCACTGAAAAGCGGTTCGAGTCGGCTTCAACTCTCCGCTGATCAGATCTGGAGCCAAAAAATCTGGAACATCGGGAACTCTGCGATATATGGTCTCGTCGTCGGGAATGGACGAGTCATCCCAGGCCAAATCTCCCCCTCAGTCGAGGCCGCTACGAAAAGAGGGTTCGCCAGGTTGGATTTTCGGCCCAGACCCGCCCAGAAAGAACCTCAAGAAGTCTCTTTGTCTTGGCGAGAGAGGTACTTGAGTTCAAGTATTCGTCGATCCGCGTGATCCCGTCACTGCCAGCTGCAAACCCATATGGCGGATCATCAGGGCTGAATTCAACCTCGATCCGCTCGCGGCCGGCTCGCCACTCGGCAAGGACTCCCCCGTCGTCCGTTGGAGTCAAGAACGGGAAAACGCTTCGGGAGGTTGTCAGGTGATCTAGCACGCGATAGGCCTGGTGGGTGACGGCTTGGGCGACAGCCCTGCCGCTGCCTCCATCCCAGCCCTCAGGAAGCGTGCGCAGCTGCTGGAGCTTCGCGCTGATATAGGTTTGAAGGTCAAGTTTGCTTGGGTGCGAGGCGGCGGCCCTGAGGTCGTCGCTGGCTTCCCGGCGCGACTGTTCGCTCCGGATGACCCAGATTCCTTCGCGCTCCGGACGAAGACCGCGAGGTGCGAAGTCGTGGCCGCTTCGGTCGCGCGCATAGGGTGGTGCATACACCCACGACTTCATTGCCCCTCTCCCCACTCGCGGCGCATCTTTTCTGATGTCACATCGCGAAATGCAGTCACGAGAACATCGTGTGCGGAAGCGAGCAACTCGTTGTGATTGGCACTCTCAGAGATGTCGGCTTCGGCACTGAGAGTGAGTGACGAGCTGCTCGGAATCTCCGATTCGTCAGTGTCGCCCACAATGGAATCAACGCCAACAAGGACGGAAATTAGCGGATTCTCTTCAGACTCGCAATAGTGGACTCTGAATCCACAGTAGTCGGGATTCCTGAAGGGGAATCGCGATTCCTCCTTCCAGCCTGAAAGAATTCCGGCCATTGCCCCGTGAGCGGGGATTCCGGCGAGATGGTTGACATATTCAACGTCAACTCGCATGGGCTTAACGGAAATCCCTGATGATTCTTTTACGAGAGTTTCGAACCTGGAGAACTTGTCACAGATCTCCGTCATCAGCGCTTCGAATCCGGGGTACTTGTTCCCTGCATCCTCAAAGCTCCACGAAAGGGCGAATCGGTCATGCTGAAACATGATCTTTCGCCCTCCTCCGCTGGTGGAGAAGGAGCAGAGGGGCATGGGCCACGAGCGGCCGGATCGAACGAACTGTACGGAATCGCTCCCGTCTGGGCCCCAGGGCGAAAGCGGTGCTACTTCCTCTAGGATGGGATACTCGTTCTGCCATTCGACGCGAAGCGGAGCAAGATCCAGTGTTTGCAGCTTTGCCAGCGGCTGGATCAATATACTTAGCGTGACCTCCCGCACGGGCGGCAGGTTGAAGCGCAGCGTGTCACCCATCTCGGCACCCCTCCTTAAACTGTAGCGATTGTCCCAGTCCTGAGAACAGGGTTTGCCTGAGGCCGCTTCGTCCAGTCTAGAACCCCACCCCCGTTTGCCCCTGTTTGCCCGCCTTGGTTCACTGGTCTGGGCTATGAAGATGCGAATCTGTGACATCGCCTGCGCGGAGGTGTTCGCAAGTGATGTGCCACGACAACCTGGCTTGGACTCGCGAGTACGGTTGATGGACACGACCCCAGAAACGTTACGTGGGGCCGAGGGGATGCCGCTCGCTGCACGGTAGGCGGCTCGTGCCACAGGCGTGCCAGATCGGGCGGTACGTGGCGGTCAGTCGTGGGCGCCGGCGGTGCGAGGGCCGGGGAACCAGCAGGGTGGCTGACCCGCAGGTCACGCAGGGTGGCGGACGGCCGCTCTTGCAAAGCAGGAGTGACACAGCCTGTTTCTCCGCCCTTCATCGTTGGGCACCGATCCGGGACAAACGACCAGAGCGGGCGGGGTGGCTTGCACTGTCGCTGTCACGTCGCGTCGCCGCGGACGTTGGCTGCCAAGCAGAGCAGTTCCTTGAGGCTCATCCACCCCTCCAAGACGCCCTCAAGCCGGACCATCGCGCCGCCCTGAGAGTCAGTGTCGGCGATCGCCCGCAGTTGCGAACGATCCACGCCGCACGCTGCCAGCAACGTGTTCACCTCGTCCGCCGTCCGTCTCGCCGTCCGCCAGCCCGCGGCGTAGTCCACTCCTGGCAGCCACACCCATGAGTCCGGGTCGAGGCTCGCCGCCAACTCCGCACCGAAGTCGTCGTCCTCGTCCAACTGCGCTTCAACTCCCCTGGTCAACAACCGAACCAGCCATCCGTGCACGGACATGCCGAGGTGCCCGATACCATCGGCATCGGGTTCCGACCCACCGGACCACCCCTGTTCCCGCCAAGGTCGCGGGGTGGTCCGGTACATCTTCAGTTGTCCCTGATCAAGTCAGGTGCGGTCTCACGCGAGCCCTTCCTCGTCGCGTCCGAAGATCCGCCGGAACAGCTCCGCCTCACTCAGTCCGAGCAGCGGATCATCAACTCCTGTCTTCTCCCGCCAGATCCGGTGCATCAGCCCCAACCGCACGCCGTCTGCGAATCCAGGTTCAGCGCACCACGCCACCACCAGGCGATGCGCGGCCCGCCGCCCCGGCGAGATCGCCCGCACCAGCGGCGAGAACTGCCCGCGCAGTAGCCACCAGGTCAAGGCCCGGTCACGCCAGGCCCGCAGCCGCCGGATCACGAGGACTCCCCAGGGCCAGCCGGGTACACCTTGACCATGTGCGGCGTCAGACCCAGGAAGGCCAGCGACCGCACCTCCCCGTACATCGCCAGGCGATGCCCGATCGTCTCCACCTCCGACGGCCCGAACAGCTCATCGAAGTAATCCCGCTGCTCCGAACTGAGCGGCAGCGCCCGCAACGCGTCCAGGAGCGCGGCCAACGCGTCCGGCAACTTGGAGAACTGTGCGGGCTCTGTGACTCCCCGAACTTCCACCACCACTGGGAATGGGTACGGTGCGGTTCCCGTCGAGCCCCCACCTCCGCCGGCCAGGACCCGGCCCGCCGCTGACTCTCCGTGCTCTCGAAGCGTCATCACTTCGCCGACACCTCCCCCGGGCGGCGCGGGTGGTGCGCGTGCACGGCCGCCACCCGGTTGCCGAGCCGGATCCACCGAATCCCCGACTTGGCCAGGCCCGAACCGCAGTACTCGCACCGCCGCCCGGCCAGGGGCCACTTGACCCAACCCATAGCTCACTCCCCCCGAGCCGCAGGCAGACAGTTCAGCGCCTGCGCAAGGCGAAGCGCGGTGGGGGCCGGGACCCGGCCGAGGTCCACGAGCGCCGCGCCCGTGCAGGCGGGCCAGTCAGAACGGAGCGAGGGGAGCGTAATTCCGAGACGCTCCGTGGCGTCGCGCAGCCGATTTGCGGCCTCGTCTGCTTCGCGGAGGCTGTCTGCCATGTGTGTCTGCTCAGTCGATCCCATGCTTCGAGGATCGCTGCGCGCGTGGGACCTCGGAACTTCGGACAACCGACACATGGGGACGTCCCTTCGCGGTACAACGTCCCTTGGAGGGTTCGTGTCGGCCAAGGGAGTTGAGACATGACCAACGAGCGGCTTCGGGCTGCCATGGCGTCAGGCGGGTGGACCTGTGCCACCCTGGCCGACCGGGTGGGCGTGGACACCAAGTCCGTGGAACGGTGGGTGAATCAGGGCCGTACGCCGAGAAGAGACACGGCGATGAAGGCCGCGGAAGCCCTCGGGGAAGACGCCTTCGTCCTGTGGCCGGGTTTACGGCAGTCGGGCCGAGCCCGCTCCGCCAGCCCGGAGTTGGTCGCGCTGTACGAGCAGCGAGCAGACCTGCCGGTCTCCGCGATCACGGATGTGTTCCGGCAGGCCCATCACCGGATCGACGTGCTGGTGTACGCGGCGGTCTTCATTCACGAGGCGTACCCGCGTCTCAACGAGATGCTCAGGGACCGGGCCCAGCAGGGCTGCACCATCCGCGTCGCGCTCGGTGACCCGGACAG
Organism: Kitasatospora sp. NPDC096140; assembly: GCF_040303045.1. Taxonomy (NCBI): domain Bacteria; kingdom Bacillati; phylum Actinomycetota; class Actinomycetes; order Kitasatosporales; family Streptomycetaceae; genus Kitasatospora; species Kitasatospora sp. NPDC096140. Next base: position 115,404 of record NZ_JBEOUW010000012.1, on the reverse strand, counting down.
CCCTAACGTTCGCCAACGCGGCGAGGAGGAACGCTTCGGCCACGGCATCGAATCGCGTTGCCGCCTTGCCCTCATGCACTACCGGCCCCTGCTCGGCGTGCCGGGGATCGAGATCCGTCAGCACGGGACCACGCTCTACAACTCCCTCTACCGGGCGGATGATGAGCTGCTGGTCAACGCCCACGTCTGGGGAGCCAACGCCTTCGCCGCCCCGGTCTGGCACATCCGGCGCAACGGCAGCGGGGGCATGTTCGACACGTACGCTGAGAGCTTCGATGCCGTCTGGGAGACGGCCCGGCCGGTCGAGGAGCAATGAACGTGGCCCGCACCGAGTACTACAACGACCCCCAGGCGCCGAAGCCGAATTCTCTGGTCGTCGCCGCCAGCGCGGTCGTCGTCGACGAGGCCGGCCGGATCCTCCTCCAGCGCCGACGTGACAGTGGGAACTACGCACTGCCCGGCGGTGTGATGGATCTCGGCGAGTCCCTGCCACAGACAGCTGTCAGAGAAGTCCGCGAGGAGACCGGGCTGGACGTTGAGATCACCGGCCTGGTCGGCACCTACACCGACCCCGGCCACGTGATCGCCTACACCGATGGCGAAGTCCGCCAGCAGTTCAACGTCTGCTTCACCGCCCGCGCGGTCGGCGGATCACTGGCGATCTCGGACGAGTCCACCGACCTCCGCTTCGTCGCGCCCACCCAGTTGGACACGCTCCCCATCCACCACACCCAGCGGCTCCGGCTGACCCACTTCCTTGAGCACCGGGAGCGCCCCTACCTGGGATGACTCCGCAAGCAGCCAACGTATGTTGAAAAGCAGCTTGCGACCTCACCGTGGACGGCGGCACCCTGCTCGCCTGACCACCCGCGGCCGACCGGTCACGCCCCCGGCCCGAACCGGTCCACCACCGTCCAACCCGGGCCGAGCTCCCGGCGCACCGCGTCCAGGGCAGCCCGGGCCCGGGCGTTGAACCGGTCCCTCTCGTCCTGCGACCAGGGCGACAGGCCGCCCGGGTCGTCCCAGTCGATCACGGACTGGAACCACTCCGACAGCTCGTCCAGCTCGGCCGCCAGCGCGGCACTGATCGGCAACCGGTCCAGCTCGGCCGGGTAGCCGTACGGGCTTTCCACGTCATCCGGCCACAGCGCCGTGCCGACGACCCCCGCCTCGAAGAAGTACCGCAGACGCTCCATGGTCAGAGGTACAGCCCGGTCGAGCCCTCCGTATCACCGAAACGCATCGCCGCCACCGCGTGCAGGTCACGCTCACGCAGGAGCACGTACGTGGCACCCCGGACCTCGACCTCCAGCTTGTCCTCCGGGTCGTACAGGACGCGGTCACCAGGCTCCACCGAGCGCACGCTCTGGCCGACCGCGACAGCTTCCGCCCACGTGCACCTTTTACTTAGCTCCGCGGTCGCCGGGATCAGGATGCCGCCGGTCGAGCGGCGCTCGCCCTCGGCTCCCTCGATGCGCACCAGCACGCGGTCGTGCAGCATCCGGATCGGCAGCTTCTCGCCCAGCCGGTCGTGCCGGGCGGCCTCGTGCCGGTGGTCGGAGTGGGTCTCGTCGTTCGTGCTCACGATCCCGAAGGTACCGCCCCTGGGCGCGGAGCGTGACGCTGGCCCGGCACACGGAAGGCCGGGCGCGCACCGCGCCCGGCCTCCACCCGCGTTCCGCGGTCCGCGTCAGCCCTTGCGGCGCTTGCGCGACGAGGCCACCAGCAGCACCAGGCCCACCCCGACCAGCGCCGCCGGAACGATCCGCTCCCGGCGCGGCTGGCCCTTCTCGTCCACGAACTGCGCCTTGACCTTGTCCACCATGCCGCTGGCGGCCACGTACGCCCGGCCGGCCCGCTCCTCGACGGCGGCCGCCGCCTTGGCCTTGACCTGCGCGGAGATCGTGCTCGGGTGAACGCGCACGGCCAGCTCGTCCAGGGTCGTCGCCAGCCGGTCGCGGGCGCTCGCGATGTCTGCCTCGATCTGGGCGGTCGTCCGCGCCGACTTGTCCTGCGTGCTCGCCTCGCCCACTCGGGCCACCCCATTCACTTGCCGATGTCGATCCGTGCGATCGGTTGCGCTCTGTGCGACTGACCCAGTGTGTCAGCTGCCGCGCACGGTCGCGCGGCCCCACCCACCATCGGGGGTAAGTTTGCCGTGGTACGACCGCCCGCCCCAGCAGCACGCACCAGGAGAGTCCACCCATGACTGAGCGTCTCCAGCCCGGCGACACCGCGCCCGCCTTCAGCCTGTCTGACGCCGACGGCAACCAGGTCTCCCTCGCCGACCACGCGGGCCGCAAGGTCGTCGTCTACTTCTACCCCAAGGCGCTCACGCCGGGATGCACCAAGCAGGCCTGCGACTTCACCGACAACCTGGAGGTCTTCGCGGGCGCCGGCTACGACGTCATCGGCATCTCGCCGGACCAGCCGGAGAAGCTCGGCAAGTTCCGCGAGACCGAGAACCTCAAGGTCACCCTGCTCTCCGACCCGGACAACAAGGTCCTGGAGGCGTACGGCGCCTACGGCGAGAAGCAGAACTACGGCCGCACCTACCAGGGCGTGATCCGCTCCACGGTCATCGTCGACGAGCAGGGCAAGGTCGAGCGCGCGCTCTACAACGTCAAGGCCACCGGCCACGTCGCCAAGCTGCTGCGCGACCTCAAGATCGAGGCCTGAAGCGGCCGGCCGGGAACGCCCGGCAGGCCCGGAACGCAGCGGTGGCGGCACACCCCCCGACCGGGCGCACCGCCACCGCCGTCCCTCACCTCGGCGGACCGCTGTCGGCTCAGCAGGTCCCGAGGTCGCTCCAGACTCCCCACGCACCGCTCGCCGCGGGGTCGTCGCCCTTGGTCCACCACTTGTTCTGGTAGTAGTGGCCCTTCCAGGACACCTTGGTGGGCGTCGCGTAGGTGGTGCCCGCGTCCCAGCCCGGCGCACCCGCGCAACCTGCCGGCGGCGTCGTCGGCGGGGTGGTGGGAGGCGTGGTGGGCGGGGTGGTCGGCGGCGTCGTGGGCGGCGTCGTCGGCGGGGTCGTGCCGCCGTCCGTCGCACCGCGGGTCAGGTCACCCTTGATCCCGTACAGCGTGCCGCCCACGTTGACCGTCCAGTTCGACGGCGTGGACACCGGCAGGTAGTAGACGAAGTCCATGTCCACCGACGCGCCCGGCGCGAGCGACTGCCAGCCCGGCAGCTTGACCGACACCCGGTTGTAGGTGCCCTTCAGCCCGCCCACGTTGCCCGGGCCCGGGTTGTCCTGCCTGATCACCTGCAGCCCGAAGCCGGACTGGTCCTTGGCGTTGCCCGGGGCCGAGTTGCCGTAGTCGAACTGGAACTCGGTGCCGCCCGGCAGGGTCAGCGTCGAGTTGTTGACGATGTGCAGCTTCGGATTGATCGGGTAGTTCGAGTCGCCCAGCGCGAAGTTGGTGAACGACACGTCGACCGGCAGGGTCTGCTGCGGCAGCGCGACCGTCGAACGGGTCGCACCGTACGGGGCCGCCGACTTGAACTTGTCGTACATCAGCGACGTCAGCGTCGAACCGGGCACGTACTCGCCCTTGCCGCCGTTCGCGGTGGCGTCCCACCGGTAGTCGCCCGCGAGCTCCCAGATCATCGCGCCGCCCGCGCCCTGGTTGACGATGTAGTCCGCCTTGGCGCCCACCGACTGCTCGTCCTCGGTGGAGAGGAACACCTTCTTGGTGTCGTTCCACAGCCACGGCGCCACCAGCGAGGAGCTGTAGTTGCGGGCGTAGGTGCCCTGCAGCGCGGTGTCCGTCACGCCGTACTTGGCGAGGTAGTCGGGCAGGATGCCCTTCTCCAGGTTCTTGGCGTGCCACATCGGGTTCGACCCGGCCGGGGACTCCTTGCCCGCGTCGTCCTTGTCGTTCCAGATGTTGTCGATGCCGACCGCGCCGTCGCCGCACGAGGTCAGACCGGAGCCGACCGGGCAGGTGGTCGCGGACGCCGTGCCCCAGAGGCCGTTGGTGCCGCCCTGGACGTTCTTGAAACCGCGGGTGTAGTACGGCAGGCCGACGTTGATCCGCCCGCCGGGCATCGCCCCGCGGAAGTAGTGGTACGACCAGTCGGCGTTCAGGTAGCCGATCCCGCCGTACTGCCCGGTGCCGTAGACGTTGGCCGCCGCCAGCTCGCCGTCCTTGCCGTCGTCGAACAGCGAGGCGTTCGGCCCGACGTACTTGTTCCAGGCTCCGTGCAGGTCGTACGACATGATGTTGACGTAGTCCAGGTACTGCGCCACCTGGAACGTCTCCATGCCGCGCAGCAGATAGCCGGACGACGGCGCCGCGACCGACAGCAGGTAGTGCTTCCCGTCCGCGGCACCGGCCTTGTCCAGGCTCTCCCGCAGCGTCTTCATCAGCGCCGCGTAGCCCTTGGCGAGCGAACCGCGCTTGGAGTTGGCGAGCTGCCAGTCCAGCGGGTTGCCGGCGTCCTTCATCGAGGTCGGGTACTCGTAGTCGACGTCGACGCCGTTGAAGCCGTACTTGCGAATGAAGTCGACGGACGACGCGGCGAAGGTGTCGATGCCCGCCTGGTTGACGCTGCCGTCCGGGTTGACGGTCATCGAGTAGAAACCGCCGGAGTCCACCCGCTTGCCGTCGTCCCCGAAGTAGCCGCCCGTCTCGGTCCAACCGCCCACCGAGATCAGGGTCTTGACGTTCGGGTACTGCTTCTTGAACTTCGTCAGCAGGTTGAAGTGGCCCTTGTACGGCAGTGTCGGGTCCAGCTCGGCACCGGGCACGCCCGGGAAGGAGATCCCGGTGGCCTCGTTCGTCGGGCCGTCCGTGCCGACCGACAGCTTGTTGTCGCCGCCGACGTGCCCGAAGGCGTAGTTGAGGTGGGTGACCTTGTCCCAGGGGACGTCGCTCACCAGGTACGGCTGGTCGCCGTTCTTGCCGGTGCGCCAACCGGTGAAGTACCCGATGATGCGGCGCTGGTGGTCCGCACCCATCTTCTCGCGCCCGCCGGTGTCGTAGACGGAGCAGTACGGGACGTCCACCCCGGGGGTCCGGTACAGCCCGTCCGGCCGACAGGCCGCGTTGTCGACGGCCGCCGACGCCTGCGAGGGCGCCGCACCCAGCGTCGCCATCAGCAGCCCGGCCAGGGACGCCGCGGCCAAGGAGGCCACGCCCGCCCGGCGCACCGGACTCTTGTGACGGCGGGTGGCGGCGGTGGGACGCCGCTCCGCCGTGCTTCGGATCAACACTCGGTCCTCCAGGAGAGAGTGTCGGCGCGTGCCTGTGGGGGAGCACGCACGTGGGGGATTGCAATTGGCGCAGAAGCTATGTGGTCTGAACCACATAGGTCAATAGGTCTGTACCAATTGGTAATCAGCAGTCAAACATCACAGGTCGGAGCCCCCGACAACCGGTCAGCCGATGGCCGAAACCCGCCCCACCCGTAACCGAACCGCCCGCCGCTCGTTCACACGCACGGGAAGAAGGGGTCCACCAGCTCGAAGGGGACTCCCATGCCGGTCAAGTACACCCGCGAACTGCTCGCCTCGCTCGCCGCGGAGTCCAGCAGCGTCAACGAGATGATGCGCAGACTCGGCGTGCCGATGGCGGGCGGCACGCACAGCTACCTGAGCCGGCGGCTCCGCGACTGCGGCATCGACACCTCGCACTTCACCGAAGGCTGTCGCACTTACAGGCAGCGTCCGTACTCGAAGGAACTGCTGGCCGAGGCCGCAGCCGCCGCGACCACGCTCGACGAGATGCTGATCGCCCTCGATCGGAAGCCGAACGAGTACAACCGAAAGTACCTGCGGCAGCGGATCAAGGCGTACGGCATCGATGCCACGCACTTCCCTGCGCCAGGGACCGTCTACACGAAGGAGTTGCTCCAGGAGGCCGTCGCCGCGTGCCACAGCGTGGCGGGAGTTGTGCGCTACCTCCACAAACGCCAGGCAGGCGGCACCCAGGCCCACATCGGCCGCCGGATCAAGGCGCTCGGAATCGACACCTCTCACTTCACCGGGCAGGCTCATGCCCGCGGCAAGCGAATCCCCACCCGGATCCCGGCCGAGCAGCTCCTGGTCAGGCGGCCCACGGACGCGAAGCGACTGCCCGGAACGCGGATCCGCCGCGCCCTCGCCGAACTCGGCCGACCCGAGTTGTGCGAGGCCTGCGGCACCGGTCCCGAGTGGCGAGGGAAGCCGATGACGCTGGAAGTCGACCACATCAACGGCGACTGGTCGGACAACCGGCCGGACAATCTCCGCCTGCTCTGCCCGAACTGTCACGCCGTCACCGACACGTATTGCGGACGAAACAAGAACAAGCGCTCGGCACCGCCTGAAATCGCGGTGTTCCCACCGGAAGCGAGGCCCTAGACTAGAGGCCACGCGGCCTTGGCGGAGCTGGCAGTCGCGCCGGACTTAGGATCCGGTGGGGGAAACCCCGTGAGGGTTCGAGTCCCTCAGGCCGCACTAGCCTTTCACCTAAGATTCGACGGCCCGCCCCCGAGAGTGATCTCGGGGACGGGCCCTTGTCGTTTTCACATCCGCCGTCAGCCGACGAGGTCCTTCACCACCGGTGCCAGGGCCCTGAAGGCCTGGCCGCGGTGGCTGATGGCGTTCTTCTCGTCCGCGGTGAGCTCCGCGCAGGTGCGGGTCTCGCCGAGGGGCTGGAGGATCGGGTCGTAGCCGAAGCCGCCGTCGCCGGCCGGGGTGGTGCGGAGGGTGCCGAGGAGGCGACCCTCGACGACGCGCTCGGTGCCGTCGGGGAGGGCGAGGGCGGCGGCGCAGAAGAAGTGGGCGCCGCGGTTCGGCTCGGCGATGTCGGAGAGCTGGGCGAGCAGCAGGTCGAGGTTGGCGCGGTCGTCGCCGTGCTTGCCGGCCCAGCGGGCGGAGAAGATGCCGGGTGCGCCGTTCAGCACGTCGACGCAGAGGCCGGAGTCGTCGGCGACGGCGGGCAGGCCGGTGGCGCGGGCCAGGGCATGGGCCTTGAGCAGCGCGTTCTCGGCGAAGGTGACGCCGGTTTCGGGGACGTCCGGGATCTCGGGGTAGGCGTCGGCGCCGACGAGTTCGACGTCGAGGCCGGCGTCGCCGAGGATGGCGCGCAGCTCGGCGACCTTGTGCTGGTTGCGGGTGGCGAGGATCAGACGGGTGGACATATCGCCCACCCTACCGAGCGCCGGTGGTCCGTCAGCCGGTGCACGCCTTGGTGAGGTTGCCGGCGGCGTCGCCGAGCGGCTTGAGGTCGGGGACCTGGTTCTTGTCGGCGGCCTGCTGCACGTTGTCGACCTGCTTCTGCAGGTCCGTCACGGCCTTGGCGACGTCGGTGTTCTTCGAGTTCTTGCCGACCTGGTCGAGGTCGGTCTTGAGCTTCTGCAGCGCCTTCCCGGCGGCGGCCGAGTCGTTGCTGGCGTTGTCGTAGGCCTTGGTGACGTCGGCGATGTCGCCGGTGATCCGTACGGCGGTGCTGCCGCAGTCGATCGCCTTCTGTGCGGCGGAGCAGCTCACCATGGAGAGCGGGAGGATCGCGATGAGTCCGGCCACGGCGAGGGCGGCGGGGCGGGCGATGCTGGACGGCATCCGGTCCTCCTGTGGGGCGCGGGTTCCGTGGTGGGGACGCGCGCCGGGGGGTGCGCGGTTCCCGCAGCGGGGGTGCTGCGGGAACCGTACGGGCTCGGGGCCCGGCGTGTACAGCAGGCTGTCCGGTGGGCCGTGTGGCGGGGTGTCGGTCCCGGGTCGCGGTTGTGGGGCCGCGCCGGTTCGGTCGGCCGACAGCCCCTCAGCCCGCCGGCGCCCGCTCCGCTCGCGCCGCCCGGCCCGCCTGCCCCGGCCTGCCCCGGCGCGTGTCAGCGTGTGTCAGCCGCCGAGGGCCTTGCGCTGGATCTCGTCGAGCTCCGCGCAGCCGAGGCTGCCGAGGTCGAGGAGGCGGTCGAGCAGCTCGCGGTCGAAGGGTGCGCCTTCGGCGGTGCCCTGGACCTCGACGAAGCGGCCGTCGGAGGTGCAGACGATGTTCATGTCGGTCTCGGCGCGCACGTCCTCCTCGTACTGGAGGTCGAGCATCGGGACGCCGTCGATGATGCCGACGCTGACGGCGCTGACGCCGCCGGTGATGGGCTGGCCCTTGGCGCGCAGGAGCTTCTTGTCGCGGGCCCAGGCGACGGCGTCGACGAGGGCGACGTAGGCGCCGGTGATGGCGGCGGTGCGGGTGCCGCCGTCGGCCTGGAGGACGTCGCAGTCGAGGACGATGGTGTTCTCGGCGAGGGCGCGGTGGTCGACGACGGCGCGCAGCGAGCGGCCGATGAGGCGGCTGATCTCGTGGGTGCGGCCGCCGATGCGGCCCTTGACGGCTTCGCGGTCGCCGCGGGTGTTGGTGGCGCGGGGGAGCATGGAGTACTCGGCGGTGACCCAGCCTTCGCCGCTGCCCTTGCGCCAGCGGGGGACGCCTTCGGTGACGCTGGCGGTGCACAGCACCTTGGTGTCGCCGTAGGAGATGAGGACGGAGCCTTCGGCGTGCTTGCTCCAGCCCCGTTCGATGGTGATCGGGCGGAGCTGTTCGGGGGTGCGGCCGTCGATGCGTGACATAGGCACTGAGCGTAGTGGTTCGGGGTGGTGGTTCGGATGCGGCTCGGCCCGGTTGCGGGGGGCTCGCGGGGTGTGTCCGGCGGGGTGTGCCCCGGGTAGCCCGCGGCCCGCCGTTCCCCTGGGTGGGGCGGCGGGCCGGGGCGGGTGAGCGCGGGTGGCTCAGCTCACATCATGTCCTCGATGTCGGCGGCGATCGGGTCGGCGTCGGTGCCGATGACGACCTGGATCGCGGTGCCCATCTTGACGACGCCGTGGGCGCCGGCGGCCTTGAGGGCGGCCTCGTCGACCAGGGAGGCGTCCTTGACCTCGGTGCGGAGTCGGGTGATGCAGCCCTCGACCTCTTCGATGTTGTCGATGCCGCCCAGACCCGCGACGATCTTCTCAGCCTTGCTGGCCATCTGCTCTCTCCCTCTGTCTCGGCTCGCCGGCGGCTCTGCCGGGTGCCGTCGTGCGTGGTGCTGTGGGGGTCGTTCCTCGGCCGGGTGCGGCGAGGTCCGTGCCGGTGGCTGACGCGGGGTCAGTCGTGGCCGTGCTGCCGGGCAGCGCGACCAGCATCACCCGTGCAGGTCCGGTTTGCCACGTTAGTGCACATTCGGCCCATTCCGGCGGGCAGGCCCCCGGCCGTCGCCCGAGGATGACGATCAGCGGGGCCGGCGTCCCGGAGTGCGGCCTGCGTCCCAAGGTGGTCTACACCAATATATGTGTACTCCGATGAACGCAGGACGGACCCCGGGTGTTCCCGGGCCCTGCCCGAGGGTCCCGCAGGGGCCACCGGCCGGCAACTGCTTCCCGGAGGGCGAAGGATGAGTTCGGCAGGCGCCACCGCCCCGCAGACGACGTGGTGGCACACCGTCTACGGCGGCCTCCAGAAGATGGGCCGCTCGCTGCAGCTGCCGGTGGCCGTGCTCCCCGCGGCGGGTATCCTCAACCGGCTCGGCCAGCCGGACGTGTTCGGCAAGGACGGCCTGGGCTGGGACAAGGTCGCCAAGGTCTTCGCCGCGGCCGGCGGCGCGCTGCTCGACTCCTCGCTCGGCCTGCCGATGCTGTTCTGCATCGGCGTGGCGATCGGCATGGCCAAGAAGGCGGACGGCTCGACGGCCCTGGCGGCCGTGGTCGGGTTCCTCGTCTACTACCAGGTCCTGCGGGCCTTCCCGGAGAAGTGCGCACCGCCGACCGTCCTGGTCAGCGACCAGTGCGTGGACTACACCTCGGCGAAGGCGGCCGTCGCGACCTACCAGAATCCGGGGGTGCTCGGCGGCATCCTGCTCGGCCTGATGTCGGCCTGGCTGTGGGTGCGGTTCCACCGCACCAGGCTGGTCGACTGGCTGGGCTTCTTCAACGGCCGCCGCCTGGTCCCGATGATCACCGCGCTGGTCGGCATGCTGCTCGCCGTCGTCGCGCTCTGGGTCTGGCCGCCGATCGGCCGCGGCCTGAACGACTTCTCGCAGGATCTGGCCGACCTCGGTGCGGGTGGCGCCGGCATCTTCGGCGTGGCGAACCGCGCGCTGCTGCTGATCGGGATGCACCAGTTGCTGAACACCTTCGTCTGGTTCCAGTTCGGTGAGTTCACCAAGCCCGACGGCATGATGGTGCACGGCGACATCCCGCGTTTCCTGGCGGGCGACCCGACGGCCGGCCAGTTCCTGTCCGGATTCTTCCCGATCATGATGTTCGCGCTGCCCGCCGCCGCGCTCGCGATCGCGCACTCCGCCAAGCCGCACCGCCGCAAGGAGATCTACGGGCTGATGCTCTCGGTCGGCCTGACCTCCTTCGTCACCGGCGTCACCGAGCCGATCGAGTACTCCTTCGCCTACATCGCCCCGGCCCTGTTCGCCGTGCACGCCCTGCTGACCGGCGCCTCGATGGCGGTGACCTGGGGACTGGGGGTGCACGACGGGTTCAGCTTCTCGGCCGGCCTGATCGACTACGTGCTCAACTGGGGCCTGGCCACCAAGCCGTGGCTGATCATCCCGATCGGCCTGGCCTTCGCCGCCGTCTACTACGCCCTCTTCCGGTTCATCATCGTGAAATTCAACCTGAAAACCCCGGGCCGGGAGGACGAGGACCAAGTCGAGGACGTCACCAAGGCCTGATTCCCGCGCCCTCCGGACATCTCCGGCGAAGGCCCTCGGACCGTACGGCCCGGGGGTCTTCGGCATTTCGGGAAAGGGCCGAATTCCCGGCCGGACAGCCGCCGGAAAGGCAATTCGGCCGCGGTCCGGCCGTGCCGGGCTCGCTTCGTACGGGGGTCCACCGCGCGCGGGGGTGCCACATCGTGCACGTCCGCGACGTCGCGGTCACTCTCAGCAGCCTCCGGGCGGGCCCCGGAGCGGCGGGATCACCCCGGGACCGCCCCGGGCGTCCGCCCCGGCCGGGCCGCTGCCGGGGCGCGGCTCTTTTTGTTGCGCAAATAGCCAAAATCGCAATCCCGCCGCTAATCATGATCGTCGTTCCGCGACTAGGTTTCGATTTCATAGCGCTTCCCGGCGGCGGCGCTTTCCGGGGTTCCTTGCCTTGTCCGCCCGTGCTACAAAACTGGTCTACACCACCCGTGGTGTAGACCAGTTCGCGGTTCGGCCCCTGTGCCTTCCCCCGACCGACCGCCATGCCGTTAGGAACCCACCCCCATGAGTCAGTCTGCGCAGGCACCGGCGCCCGCCGCGGCTCCGGCCACGCCAAGCCCCGCCAAGAAGTTCGGCCAGAACCTCCTCCAGGGTCTGCAGAAGATCGGCCGCAGCCTCCAGCTGCCCATCGCGGTGCTCCCCGCCGCCGGCCTGCTGCTGCGACTCGGCCAGGACGACGTGTTCGGCAAGGACGGCCTCGGCTGGGACAAGGTCGCCTCGGTCTTCGCCACCGCCGGCAGCGGCGTCTTCGACAACCTGCCGCTGCTGTTCGCGGTGGGCATCGCGATCGGCTTCGCGAAGAAGGCGGACGGCTCCACCGCCCTCGCCGCGCTCGTCGGCTTCCTGGTGTACAAGAACGTGCTCACCGCGTTCCCGATCACCGAGGGCCACATCGCCGACGGCAAGTGGGTCGCCCCGACCTACCAGAACCCCGGGGTGCTCGGCGGCATCGTGATCGGCCTGCTGGCCGCCGTGCTGTGGCAGAAGTACCACCGCACCAGGCTGGTCGACTGGCTCGGCTTCTTCAACGGCCGCCGCCTGGTCCCGATCCTGATGGCCTTCGTCGGCACCGCCGTCGGTGTGCTGTTCGCCCTGACCTGGGGCCCGATCGGCGACGCCATCAAGAGCCTGAACGACTCCCTGATCGGCGCCGGCGCGTTCGGTGCGGGCGCCTTCGGCCTGGTCAACCGCGGTCTGCTGCCGGTCGGCATGCACCAGTTCGTGAACTCCTTCGCCTGGTTCCAGACCGGTGACTTCACCAAGGCCGACGGCACCGTCGTGCACGGCGACCTGACCCGCTTCTTCGCCGGCGACCCGACCGCCGGACAGTTCATGTCGGGGTTCTACCCGATCATGATGTTCGCGCTGCCCGCCGCCGCGCTGGCCATCGCCCACTCCGCCAAGCCGCACCGCCGCAAGGCCATCACCGGCATGATGGTCTCGCTGGCCCTGACCTCCTTCGTCACCGGTGTCACCGAGCCGATCGAGTTCGCCTTCGTCTTCATCGCCCCGGCCCTGTACGTCATCCACGCGCTGCTCACCGCCGTCTCGATGGCCGTCACCTGGGCTCTCGGCGTGCACGACGGCTTCACCTTCTCCGGCGGCCTGATCGACTACCTGCTGGCCTGGAACAAGGCCACCGACCCGTGGATGATCATCCCGCTCGGCCTGGTCTTCGCCGCGCTGTACTACTTCCTCTTCCGCTTCGCGATCACCAAGTTCGACCTCAAGACCCCCGGTCGCGAGGACGACGACGAGATCGAGGACGTCACCAAGGCCTGACGCCCGCACCGCTCCGCCCGAAGGCCCCGCCCCGCCGCTGCTCCCCCAGCGGCGGGGCGGGGCCTTCGGCGTGCCTTGTCCGCCGCCCTCGACAGCCCCGGCCGCTTCGACGCCGGGCACTACGCCGCCCTCGCCGGGCTCGCCGAACGGGCCACCCTGGACTTCGTCACCCTCGACGACTCCTTCGCCGCCGAGCCGGGCCGACCCGACGCGCTCGCCGCGCTCGCCCGGATCGCCCCGCTGACCGGCCGGATCGGACTGGTGCCGACCGTCACCACCACCCACACCGAGCCCTTCCACACCTCGATCTCGGTCAACACCCTGGACTGGGTGAGCCGCGGCCGGGCCGGCTGGCTGGTCGGCGTCTCCGCGACCGAGGCCGAGGCGAGGGCCTGCGGCTGCGCGAGTCCAAGGGCCGCATCCACGACCTGGACGTGGTCGGCCGCCCCGAGTCGATCACCGTGCTGAACGCGCCGGCCGCCGTCCCCGCCCGGCTCGGCCTGGCCGCCACCGTCAACGCGACCTTCAACGAACCGTACGAACTGGCCCGCCGCTTCGCCTCGTTGGACCACCTCTCCGGCGGCCGCGCGGCCTGGAACGTGGTCACCTCCTCGGACGCCTTCACCGGCGAGAACTTCCGCCGCGGCGGCTACCCGGACCACGCCGACCGCTACACCCGGGCCGCCGAATTCGTCCGGCTGGCACAGGAGTTCCGGGACGCCGGGGAGGACGGCGTCCGGCACCGCGGCCCGCAGTTCGAGGTCGAGGGCCGGCTCTCGCTGCCGCGCCCGCCGCAGGGCCACCCGGTGGTGATCCAGGCCGGGGACTCCGAAGAGGGCCGGGAGTTCGCCGCCGCCACCGCCGACGTGGTCTTCACCAGGCACTCCACCCTCGCCGCCGGCCAGGCCTTCCACGCGGACGTCAAGCGCAGGCTCGCCGCGTACGGGCGCGGGCCGGACGAGCTGAAGATCATGCCCGGGGCCACCTTCGTCCTGGGCGACACCGACGCCGACGCCGACGAACGCGCCGCCGAGGTCCGCCGGGCCCAGGTCGGCCCGCAGACCGCGATCGCCTTCCTGGAGCAGGTCTGGGGCGTGGACCTCTCCGACCACGACCCGGACGGACCGCTGCCGGACGTCGATCCCGAGCCGGACAGCACGCTCGTCCAGGGCCGGGTCCGGTTCGGCGACCCGCGGGCCGTCGCCGAACGGTGGCGGGCCGTCGCCGCGGAGAAGGGACTGACCACCCGCGAACTGGTCATCGAGGTGACCGGCCGGCAGTCCTTCGTCGGCTCCCCCGCGACCGTCGCCGCGCAGATCGACCACTTCGTGCAGAACGACGCCGCCGACGGCTTCATCCTCGTCCCGCACCTCACCCCGGGCGGCCTGGACGAGTTCGTCGACCGGGTGGTGCCGCCGCTCCAGGAACGCGGGGTGTTCCGCGCCGACTACACCGGCCCGACCCTGCGGGACCACCTCGGACTGCCCGTCCCCCGGCGGCCCTGAGGCCCGTCGTCGAGCCCCCTCCGGCCGGTCAGACCTCGTACACCGCGCCGGCGCGGGCGATCTCGACCGGGCCGGCGTAGGCGGCGGCCGCGTCGCGGCGGTTGTGCTCGGCGTCGGTCCACGGGGGGATGTGGGTGAGGACGAGCCGGCGGGCGCCGGCGGCGGTGGCGTGCTCGCCGGCTTCGCGGCCGTTGAGGTGGACGGCCCGGTAGGTGTCCCGACCGTCGATGTAGGCGGCCTCGCAGAGGAAGAGGTCGGTGTCGCGGGCCAGTTCGACGAGTTCGGTGCTCTCGCCGGTGTCACCGCTGTAGACGATCGAGCGGCCGCCGTGTCCGAGGCGGAAGGCGAAGGCGTCGACGGGGTGGTTGACCTGGGCGACGTCCACCCGGAACGGGCCCAGGTCGAAGCCGCCCGGCGTGAGGGTGCGGAACTCGAAGACCTCCTTCATGCCGGGGTTCTCCGGCATGTCGTAGGCGCGGGCGAGTCGCTCGGCGGTGCCGGCCGGGCCGTACACAGGGAGCGGGTCGGGGCAGCCCTCGGCGCGGTAGTTGCGGGCCACCCAGTACGCGCACAGGTCGATGCAGTGGTCGGCGTGCAGGTGGCTGAGCAGGACGGCGTCGACGTCGTAGAGGCCGGTGTACTTCTGCAGGGCGCCGAGGGCTCCGTTGCCGAGGTCGAGGACGACGCGGTAGCCCTCGGCCTCGACCAGGTAGCTGGAGCAGGGCGAGTCGGCGGACGGGAAGCTCCCCGAGCACCCCACCACGGTCAGTTTCATCCGAGCCCCTCCGCCCCGACACGTCCTGGCTGCTGCTGGAAAACGGCATGGAAAACGGCAGGCCGGGCCGGTGGACCGGCCGGTAGCACTGCATTGGTGTGTCGAGGGTAAGGGTGGAGCGGCACTTTGCCCCCGTCCCCGTGCCGGGCTGTGGCTGGAATCACCAGAACGCCGGGGACGGCGGCGGGAGGCGGGGGCGCGGGTGGGATCAGCGGTGCCGGGGGCGGTTGCGCGCCCAGGCGCGGATGGTGTCGGGGTACCAGCGGGGGTGGCCGCTGCCGTCGGTCGCGTCCGGGTCGGGCAGCAGTCCGTGCCGCCGGTAGCTGCGGACGGTGTCGGGCCGGACGCCGATGTGCCGGGCGATCTCGGCGTAGGACCACGGTTCGTCGTCGCGGCTCACGCGCGCCCCCCGACCGTTCTCCGGTCGGCCGTTCGCTCGTCGACCGTTCGCTCGCTTCGTTGACGTCGCTCACTCACGAGGCACCTCCGGGGCGGGGCGGGCGTTCGGGACGCAGCCTCCCCGGAGCGGGGCGGGCGTTCGGCACAGAACGGGCACCGTGGCGGTTCCGTGACGAACCGGGAGCAACGCGGGGACAAATACTCAACTGTCACGGTCGGCACGGTGGTGGCGTCCGCCGTCGGCCCGGTACGGTTCGCCGCATGAACGGCATGACTGGTACCTGGGTCGTCCTGGCGCTGGCCGGCATCGCGCTGGTGGCGGCCGTCGCGGCGGTGCTGGCGCGGCGCACCCGCCCGGCCGCGCGCCCGGCGGGGCCGACCGGCCCGCGGCCACGCCCGAGCACCCGGGCGGCCCGCCCGGAGCCGCAGGAGATCTGGTGGGCGGAGGTGCCGTTCGAGGACGGCCCCGGCGCCAAGGACCGCCCGTGCCTGGTGCTGCGGGTGCACGGCCGGACGGCCACCGTCGCGAAGATCACCAGCAAGCACCACGCCGAGCGACCGGGAGTGCTGCCGCTGCCGCCCGGTTCGGTCGGCGACCGCCAGGGCCGGGCCAGCTGGCTGGAGACCGACGAGCTGCGCGAGGTGCCGCTGTCGGCGTTCCGCCGCCGGGCGGGCACGGTGGACCGGCAGGTGTGGGCCCGGGCGCAGAAGGTGCTGAACTAGCCGGGTCCGGGTCCGGCGCTGGGGCCGGGGCCGGGCCTCAGGCCCAGAGCTGGCCCTGCAGCGCCTCGACCGCCGCCTCGGTGGACTCGGCGGTGTAGATGCCGGTGGACAGGTACTTCCAGCCGCCGTCGGCGACCACGAAGACGATGTCCGCGCGCTCCCCCGCGGCGGCGGCCTTGCGGCCGACGCCGATCGCCGCGTGCAGGATGGCGCCGGTGGAGACGCCCGCGAAGATGCCCTCCTGCTGCAGGAGTTCACGCGTGCGGCGGACGGCGTCCGCGGAGCCGACGGAGAAGCGGGTGGTGAGCACCTCGGCGTCGTACAGCTCGGGGACGAACCCCTCGTCGAGGTTGCGCAGCCCGTACACCAGGTCGTCGTAGCGCGGTTCGGCGGCGACGATCTTCACGCCGGGGACCTTCTCGCGCAGGTAGCGGCCGACGCCCATCAGGGTGCCCGTGGTGCCGAGGCCGGCCACGAAGTGGGTGACGGTCGGCAGGTCGGCGAGGATCTCGGGGCCGGTGCCGGTGTAGTGGGCGCCCGCGTTGTCGGGGTTGCCGTACTGGTAGAGCATGACCCAGTCGGGGTGCTCGGCGGCGATCTCCTTGGCGATCCGGACGGCGGTGTTGGAGCCGCCGGCGGCCGGGGAGGGGATGATCTCGGCGCCCCACATGCGGAGCAGCTCGCGCCGTTCCTCGCTGGTGTTCTCGGGCATGACGCAGACCATCCGGTAGCCCTTGAGCTTGGCGGCCATGGCGAGCGAGATGCCTGTGTTGCCGCTGGTGGGCTCCAGGATGGTGCAGCCCGGGGTGAGCCGGCCGTCGGCCTCGGCGCGCTCGATCATGTGCAGCGCCGGGCGGTCCTTGATCGAGCCGGTCGGGTTGCGGTCCTCCAGCTTGGCCCAGAGGCTGACCAGGCCCTCGGTGTTGCCGGGAACGGCGGCGGACAGCCGCGGCAGGCGGACCAGCGGGGTGTTGCCGACGGCTTCGAGCGGACTGTCGTAACGCAAGGGAGGCCTCCGGCCACGGCGGTGAGGGTCACACGGCGGTGAGGGTCACGAGGGTGGTTCCCCCGCCGGCGGCGGGGGAACCGGGAGGTCAGCGGGCGCCGCCGGCCACGGCGGGCAGGATCGTGACGCTGTCACCGTCGGCGAGGGCGGTGGAGATGCCCTCCAGGAACCGCACGTCCTCGTCGTTCAGGTAGACGTTGACGAAGCGGCGCAGCTCGCCGCCCTCGACCAGGCGGGCGGCGATGCCCGGGTGCCGGGCGTCGAGGTCGGTGAAGAGTTCCCCGAGGTTGCTGCCGTTGCCCTCGACGGCCTTGGCGCCGTCGGTGTAGGTGCGGAGGATGGTCGGGATGCGGACCTCGATGGCCATGGGTGCGCTCCTGTGCGAGTCGTGGAGTGGGTGGGCCGCAGCGGGCGCGGCAGGGCGGACGGGTGCCCGGGGCTCGGCGCCGCCGCAGGGGTGGCGGGCCCGGGTGGGGTGCGGCGGCTCTCAGCGCGAGCGCGCGGGCGTGCCTGGACAGATCGCGCCGGCGTGCCGGCACAGGTCGATGTGCAGGCGCGCCACGAGGCGGGTGCCCGGGGCCTGGTTGCTCACATCGACGGAACGCATGGGCTCATCGTATAGATTCCCGGGCCCGCTTAGACATGCCCGTCTCGGGATCCGGATGTTCCCGTCCCCGCTGCTGAGACGGCGCGGGCCGCCGACCGCTCGTCGGCGGTCGGCGGGCCGCGTCCGGGCGGGTGCCGGTCAGGCCTGGTACGTCTCGACGACCTGGACGTCTTCCTCTGTGATCTCGCCGTCCACGATGCGGAACGAGCGGAACTGGTAGGGGTCGTCCTCCCCGTTGCCGTCCGCGGTGGAGACCAGGACGTAGTGGGCGAACGGCTCGGAGGCGTAACTCACGTCGGTGCGCGAGGGGTAGGCCTCGGTCGCGGTGTGCGAGTGGTAGACGATCACCGGCTCCTCGTCGCGGTCGTCCATCTCACGGTAGAGCTTGAGCAGGTCGCCCGAGTCGAACTCGTAGAAGGTGGGCGAGCGGGCGGCGTTGAGCATCGGGATGAACCGCTCGGGCCGTCCGCTGCCGGCCGGTCCGGCGACCACGCCGCAGGCCTCGTCCGGGTGGTCGGCGCGGGCGTGGGCCACGATCCGGTCGCGGAGTTCTCGGGTGATGGTCAGCATGCGGTCAGGATAGCCACGCCCCGGCGGGTGTCCGCCGGGGCGTCCGAGGCGCGGTCGGCGGGCGTCCGCGGGGTGGGCGACGGACACCGGGCCCACCCGGCGGGGGCGCCCGCCGGGTGGGCCCGGTGTCCGTACGAAGCGCGGGATCAGCCGCCGTTGGCGACCTGCGCGTGGTCGCGGCCGGCCTCCTGGGCGGGGCCGTCGACGGCCTGCGGGTCGCGGCGCCGCAGGAAGCGGTAGCCGACCACCAGCACCAGGGCCCAGCCCGGGAACACGTAGAGCGAGATGCGGTTGTCCTCGTCCAGGCCGATCAGGACCACGACCAGGGCGAGGAAGGCGAGCGCGGTCCAGCTGACCCAGGCGCCGCCGGGGGCCTTGAAGCTGGGCGCCGGCAGGCGGCCGGCCTGCCAGGCCCGGCGGTAGCGGATCTGGGAGATCAGGATCATCGCCCAGGTCCACAGGCCGCAGACCGTGGCGACCGAGGTGATGTACTCGAACGCCCGTGCCGGGACGAGGTAGTTGAGCACCACGCCGAGGCCCATCAGCAGGCTGGAGACGGTGATCGCGAAGGCCGGGGTGCGGCGGGAGTTGAGCTTGGTGAGCTGTCCCGGGGCCTGGCCGCGCAGGGCGAGGTCGCGCAGCATGCGGCCGGTGGAGTACATCCCGGAGTTGCAGGAGGAGAGCGCGGCGGTGAGCACCACGAAGTTGATGATGCCGGCCGCGGCCGGGATGCCGATCTTGCCGAAGGCGGCGACGAACGGGCTGACGCCGGGCTGGAACTCGGTCCACGGCACGAGCGAGAGGATGACGACCAGTGCGCCGATGTAGAACAGCGCGATGCGCCAGGGCAGGGTGTTGATGGCGCGCGGCAGGGTCTTCTCGGGGTTCTCGCTCTCGCCCGCGGTGACGCCGACGAGTTCGACGCCCAGGTAGGCGAACATGACGATCTGAAGGGTCATCACGGTGGCGCCGATGCCCTTGGGGAAGAAGCCGCCGTCCTGCCACAGGTGGGTGATCGACGCGGTGTCACCGGCCTTGCTGAAGCCGAGGGTGAGCACCCCGATGCCGATCAGGATCATGCCGATGATGGCGGTGACCTTGACCATGGAGAACCAGAACTCGATCTCGCCGAACAGCTTCACCGAGATCAGGTTGGCCGCGTAGAGGACGACCAGGAAGGTCAGCGCGCTGGCCCACTGGGGTATGCCGGGTGCCCAGAACTTCACGTACACGGCGGCGGCGGTGGTCTCCGCCATGCCGGTGACGACCCAGAACAGCCAGTACGTCCAGCCGGTCACGTAGCCGGCGAAGGGGCCGAGGAACTCCCGCGCGTACTCGGCGAAGCTGCCGGAGACCGGTCGGTAGGTGAGGAGTTCACCGAGGGCGCGCATGATCACGAAGATCACCACGCCGGCGACGGCGTAGGAGAGGATCAGGCTCGGGCCGGACTTGGAGATCGCGGTGCCGGCGCCGAGGAAGAGCCCGGTGCCGATCGCTCCGCCGATCGCGATCATCTGGATCTGGCGGCTGCCGAGTCCCCGCTCGTAGCCCTCCTCGTCCGGTTTGGTGTCGACCACGTGGTCGTACGACTTCTCGGCCATGGTGCACCGTCCTGCTCGGTCTCGGGGGTGGAGAAGTCGTACCACGCACGATCCGGATAACGGTGTCCATCTGAGCGATATTTGAGCATGCCCTGGCAGGGTTTGCCCGATTTTGGAGGGAAAAGCCGCGGCTGATCGTCCACATGCTGGACCGAACCGCCGGGGCCTGCCCGAAAGCGGGCAGGATCACCCCGGAAGTGCGAACGGGAGAGAACCGCGACGCCCCGCGTACACGCGGGAACTCCCTTGGGTTCAGGCCCCGTTCACCCGACCGGGGCCGTCCGCCCGCCGGCGCCGCTCAGTCGGCCATCGCCTCCAGCAGCGACTCCTGCAGCGCGCCCAGCCAGAGGTACGCCATCACCAGCGGCTTGCGCTCGTCGCCGTCCGGCAGCGCGTAGAGGCCCTCCTCGTCGTCCTCGGTGACCTCCAGCCGCACTCCGAGGGCCAGCCGCAGGTCGTTCAGCGCACCCAGCCAGCGCAGGACGTCGGGAGCGCCCAGCTTGAGCACCCCGGCGCCGCCGAGGCCGTCCAGCGCCCGGACGACGAACAGCGCGTCGTCCCGCTTGCGGGCCCGCAGGTCCAGCTCGGTGAAGCGGCGGAACTCCCCGGACGCGGCCCGGGCCTCCTCGTCGTCCGGCTTCTCCGGGTCGCGGTAGGCGTCCGGGAAGAAGCGGTTCAGCACCGGGTCGGCGGGTGCCTCGGTCGGGCCCTCGGCGAACAGCGCGGCCAGCGGGTCGCCGCCCTCCCCGCCCGGGCCGGGGCCGATCAGCTCCAGCAACTGCACTTCCAGCGAGCGGAGGATGGAGGCCTCCCACTCGTCCAGCGCGATCGCCGCGCCGCCACCGCCGGTGCTCTCGAACAACCCAGCCATCTCTATCGGTCAGCCCGTCTTCGTCGTCTTCGTGTCGTGCGGTCGGCGGTCGGCGTTCGGCCGGTCGGCGCGCGGCCGCCCGACCCGTCGGCCCGGCGTCAGTCGTGCTGCAGCGTCGCCCAGAGGCCGTAGCCGTGCATCGCCTGGACGTCGCGCTCCATCTCCTCGCGGGAACCACTGGAGACCACCGCCCGCCCCTTGGTGTGGACGTCCATCATCAGCTTCCTGGCCTTGTCCTTCGGGTAGCCGAAGTAGGCCTGGAACACGTACTGGACGTAGCTCATCAGGTTGACCGCGTCGTTGTGCACGATGGTCACCCAGGGCGTGTCCGGCTCTGTCACCGGCAGCCCCTCGACCTCAGGGCGCTCGATCTCTGCGGGCGCGACACTCACGCCGGGTCCTCCTCGCTGCACACTCGTCCGTTGGTCCTCAAGCCCCATGCTGCCATCCGGGGGACACCCGGGCGATTCCGACCCGGCCCACTCGGCGAGAAATCGTCACTCTGACGCTAAGTGGTAGTAGCATCATCCTCATGGACGCCACTTCAGTGCGCGCGGCCGGCTCGACCGCGCTGCTCACCGACCGCTACGAGCTCACCATGCTGCAGGCCGCCCTGCGCAGCGGGGCCGCGCACCGCCGCTCCGTCTTCGAGGTGTTCACCCGCCGCCTGCCGAACGGCCGCCGCTACGGCGTCATGGCCGGCACCGGCCGGGTACTCGACGCCGTCGAGAACTTCCGTTTCTCCAGCGCCCAGCTCGACTGGCTGTCCGGACAGGACGTGGTCGACGAGGACACCCTGCGCTTCCTCGCCGACTACCGCTTCCGCGGCGACATCCAGGGCTACCCCGAGGGTGAGGTCTACTTCCCCGGCTCGCCGCTGCTCACCGTCGAGGGCAGCTTCGCCGAGGCGGTGATCCTGGAGACGGTGATCCTGTCGATCCTCAACCACGACTCGGCGATCGCGGCCGCCGCCTCCCGGATGACCGCCGCCGCCGGCGGCCGCCCGGTGATCGAGATGGGTGCCCGCCGGGCCCACGAACACGCCGCCGTCGCCGCCGCCCGGGCCGCCTACGTGGCCGGGTTCGCCGCCACCTCCGACCTGGAGGCCGGCTTCACCCACGGCATCCCCACCACCGGCACCGCCGCGCACGCCTTCACCCTGGTGCACGACAGCGAGCGGGACGCCTTCCGCGCCCAGATCGCCTCGATGGGCAAGGGCACCACGCTGCTGGTCGACACCTTCGACCTGCACGAGGCCGTGCGCACCGCCGTCGAGGTCGCGGGCCCCGAGCTGGGCGCCGTCCGGATCGACTCCGGCGACCTCACCCTGCTGGCCCACCGGGTCCGCCGTCAGCTGGACGAGCTGGGCGCCGGGAACACCCGGATCATCGTGACCTCGGACCTGGACGAGTACGCGATCGCCGCCCTGGCCGCCGCGCCGGTGGACGGCTACGGCGTCGGGACCAGTCTGGTCACCGGCAGCGGGCACCCGACCTGCGCGATGGTCTACAAGCTGGTCGCCCGCGCCGGGACGGACGGCGGTCCGCTCGTGCCGGTGGCCAAGCGCGCGGCCGGCGGCAAGACCAGCATCGGCGGCCGCAAGTGGGCCGCCCGCCGGCCCGACGCCGACGGCGTGGCCGAGGCCGAGGTGGTCGGCACCGGGCCCGTCCCGGACGAGCTGCGGCCGCACCTCGTGCAGGTGCCGCTGGTGCGGGCCGGCGAGACGGTCGGCCGGGAGCCGCTGAGCGCCGCGCGCGAGCGCCACGTCCGCGCCCGGGCCGCGCTGCCGCTGTCGGCCACCCAGCTCTCCAAGGGCGACCCGGTGCTGCCGACCGAGCTGCTCCTGCCGGCCGACGTGGTGCTCTGACGGGGCGCGGCCCCGACCGACGCACCCGTCCGACGCAGCCCGTCCGACGTACCCGTCCTACGCACCCCGTCCGGCGACCGACGTACCCCGTCCGGACGGACGACCCGCCCGAGGACGGACGCGGACGCCCGCACGGGCGCCCGCACGGAGGCACCGGTCCGACCACCGGACCCGCCTCCGGTCCGGCCACCGGACGGGCCCCGGGGCTTCCGCCCCCGCGCGGCACTCCCTAGAGTCAGCCGTAGAGTTCCCCGGAGCTCCCCGAGAACCCCCCGAGCCCGCACCGCCGGGCCGAGTACTCCCGAGGGCTCCCCCACCGGGGCGCCGCCTCCCGCGGGCCCCCGACATCCGAGGATGCGAGCCATGCACCGGGCACTGATCGTCGTCGACGTTCAGAACGACTTCTGCGAGGGCGGCAGCCTGGCCGTCGCCGGCGGCGCCGAGGTGGCCGCCGCCATCACCGACCTGATCGCCGAGTCCTCCCCCGGCTACCAGCACATCCTCGCCACCCGCGACCACCACATCGACCCGGGTGCGCACTTCTCCGCCGAGCCGGACTACGTCGACAGCTGGCCGCCGCACTGCGTGGCCGGCACCGAGGGCGTGGGCTTCCACCCCAACTTCGCGCCCTCCGTGATCTCCGGCGCGGTCGAGGCGGTCTTCGACAAGGGCGCCCACTCGGCGGCGTACAGCGGCTTCGAGGGGCTGGACGAGAACAACCGCGGTCCGGTGGAGTGGCTGCGCGAGCGGCAGGTCGACGCGGTCGACGTGGTGGGCATCGCCACCGACCACTGCGTCCGTGCGACGGCGCTGGACGCCGCCCGGGCGGGCTTCGCCACCCGCGTCCTGCTGGACCTCACCGCCGGGGTGGCTCCGGAGACCACCGCCGCCGCGCTGGAGGAGCTGCGGGCGGCCGGGGTCGAGCTGGTCGGCGCGCCGGTGGTCCGTTCCTGACGCACCCGGCGCCCGCGGCACCTCCGGTTCAGACCACCAGCAGCTCCACCACGTCCGTGCCGCCGGCCCGGTGGGCCTCGCGCAGCTCGCCGCCGACCGCGTCCGGGTCGGCGGCGAGCCGGGCGCCGGAGACGTACACCACCCGGATGCCCAGGTACTCCATCCGGTGCTGGCCGCCGCGCACCCAGGCGGCCTCGCCCTCGCTGACGCAGCGCAGGTCCGAGTCCACCTCCACCGCGACGCCGCGCTCGGGCCAGTAGAGGTCCGGGACGGCGATGTACGTACCGCCGCGCATCCGCAGCTCGGGGGCGTTCAGCGGGACCGGCAGCAGCCACTCGTCCACCAGGTGGCCGAGTCGCTCCAGCACCGAGTCCCGCTCGGCCGCGAGGAGTTCGTCCAGCGCGGAACGCACCCGGGGCTCGTCGGTCAGCCCGGACTCGATCAGCTCCACGGCCAACTCCCGCACCGTGCAGCCGTTCTCGCGGCGGGAGACGGCCTCGCGCAGCACCTCGCGCACCGGTGCCGGGGCTCCCGGGACCGCCGTCCACTCGCCGAGCGCGTCGGCGACCGCCCGGGCCACCGGCGCGCAGGCCAGGCCGTGCACCGAGTGGGCCACCAACTCCCGCTCGGTGCGCCGGATCCGCACCTCGCCGACGTCCTTCAGCCGGCGCTGACGGGGGACCAGGACGTCCACCCCGGTCACCGCCGGCAGCCGCGGCACGGCCGCGAAGCCGTACAGCGCCAGCGCGGCCGCACCGGTGATCACCGCCCCCTCGCGACGACCCTCCTCACGGCCGTTCTGCGCGGCGTACAGCAGCGCGGCCCAGATCCGCTGCTCCGGGGTCGGCCCGTCGGACTGCAGCAGGTAGACCCGCGGCAGCATCCGCTGCCAGGGGCCGCCCCGACGGCAGTGCTCGGTGATGACGCGGGCCGGCACGCCCCGGGCGCGCAGCTGACTCGCGGTGACGACGTTCTGCTGACGCTTCGCCAGCTCCTCCAGCGACGGCGGAGGCGAGGGAATCCGGTAGCTCATGCCGACACCATCCCCAACCACCCCGACCCGCGACCGGGAGCCTGACGCACTGTTACGCAACCGTCGCTAAACCGGGATCAGCCCGCACTAAAGTCCTCATACCCTCACTCATTTGGAGTAATTGACGCCCAGCCGGTTGCCATATCTGATCGAAAACGATCGCCGACCTGGTCGCCTGACCCAGAGTGACCAAAGGCATACGGCGAGGGACCCTCCAGGCGTCAATCCCGCCCCGGGGATTGCCTAGGCTTACGTCATGTCACGTGACGAGACCG
This sequence comes from Kitasatospora sp. NPDC096140, assembly GCF_040303045.1. NCBI lineage: Bacteria > Bacillati > Actinomycetota > Actinomycetes > Kitasatosporales > Streptomycetaceae > Kitasatospora > Kitasatospora sp. NPDC096140. The sequence continues at coordinate 90,759 of NZ_JBEOUW010000012.1, read as the reverse complement.
CCGGCCTCCGCGCGGCCCAGCTCCGCCTCGGCCGCCTGCCCGGATACGTCCGCCGCCCGGACCCCGCCCGCCGCAGCGGCGAAAAGGGCCATACGTACAAGAAGGGCTGGGAGGTCCGCTTCACCGCCCGCAGCGAGGCCGAGATAGCAGAGATCCGCGACCTGGTCGTCGCCGCCGGGTTCGCCCCGGCCAGACCGTTCTTCAAGGGCCACCAGCTCATCCAGCCGGTCTACGGCATGGCGGCGGTGCAGGCCTACCTGGCCGCTAGACAGGCGGCCGAGGAACACGCCGCCCGGGCCGCGGTCGGCGGCCGGCGACGGGCGTCGGGGCGGGGCTCCGGCGGGCACGCACCGACGGTTCACGCGGGCGGGGCGCATCCGGGCGGGGCGCACGGCCCCGGTACACACACCACCGGGGCGCACACCGGCGGGCCACACGCCGGCGGGACGCACGCCGGCGGGACGGCGCACCGCTGCGAGCGCGAGGAAGCGGCCGCCGGGGCAGCCGTGGCGGCTGCGGCCGCGGCAGCCACGGCCGCACAGGCCGCCCGGCGGCGGGCCGTCGAGTCCTTCCCCGCCCAGATCGAGCGGGACACCGCCGCCGACCGGATCTCCCCCTCGGAGGCCCGCACGACCACCTGACGACCGCCCCGACGGACGCCCCCCGACGGACGACCGCACCGTCCGTCCGCACCGCCCCGGCCGCCGAGGCCAGTTCCGGCCGCCGGGGCACGATCGACGGACGTCGGCGGACATCGACGGACGTCGACGGACACCGGAGGACACCCCGTGCACCGACGGACACCCCCCGCACGCCGCCGCCCGCGATGGCGCACGGCCCGCACCCACTCCGCGAGCACGGCCCCGGATAGGGCCATGCGTGTGGTCGTGGTGACGCCCGTACCCGCATCCGCATCCCTCGTCACGGTGATCGCCGCTGTGGTCGTGAGTGCGGTTGTGCGGGTGGTTGTGCGGGCGCGGGTTCGCGCCGTGGGCGTGGACGCCAGCCTCCGGAGGGCCTACGGTGGCACATCAACTGCCTTGCAGCCACAGCCGTTCCACACCCTCTGACCAGCCGCGACGCACTCGCACCTACGCTTCCCACGTCACTGCGCAGCACCACCCCGCCGGACCGGCGCCGGCCCCCGCCAGCCCCGCCCGACCGCTCCACCGCCCCTTCACAACCCGGTCGCCACCGGAACCGGCCGGGCGGCAGCGGGTTCCGGGCATTCCATCGGATTGGTCACCCAGCGCACCGAGGGCCTACCGTAGAGTGAGCACAGATGATCGACCGTCAGAAACCCATCTCCCTTTCCGAGAAGACGAGATGACCAACCGTCACGCGACTTCAGCCGAGCCACCCCCGGGGCCCGGCGAGCCGGAGGACGTACCGCTGGAGTTCACGGCCTTCTGTGAGCTCCACCGCCCCCGGTACCTCAGCTACGCCAGGGTGTGGCTGACCGAGCACGGCGACGCGGCCATCGCCGTCCAGCAGGCGTTCGCCGAAATCGCCGTGCACTGGCGCGAGTTGATGGGAAGCTCCAATCCGACCGCGCACGCCTGGGAGATCCTGCGCGGCACCGTCGCCGAGCGCACCCGCCGGGAGCCGCCGGACCCGGACCGCCACCCGGCCGACGACGACCTGGCGATCCTGCACTACGTCGTCGGTCTCGCCGCCCCCGAGATCGCCGACGTCATCGGCACCGACGCCGCCAGCGTGGCCGGACGGCTGCGCCGCACCATGCTGCGCGAGGCCTCCGGCTGGTGACCTCGGGCGCCACGCGAACCACGCGCTCCCGCGGCCCCGCCGTGCGGCCCCACGCGCCTTCCGGACGGCCTCAGACCCGCTCGCCCGTCACGTCGACCAGGTGGTGCACCGGGTCGTGGATCAGGTACCGGGAGAACGACTCGACGGTGAACCGCGCCCCGTCGCTCCGGTTCCCGGTCCGCCGCCACTGCTCGCCGGTCACCCGCTCGAAGCCCGCGGCCAGCGTCTCCGCCGCCTCCGCCAACTCCCCGGCCACCACCCGCGGCAGCTGCTCCCCGTAGCGCTCGGCGACGGCCGTCTCGTCCTGGTCCCAGTTCGAGAACAGCGGGTCGTCCTGGTCGAGCATCAGGTTCAGCCGGACGTGGAACAGCCGGAAGACGTCCCGGACGTGGCACGCGTACTCCAGGTCCGACCAGACCCCCGGCTCCGGCCGGCGACGCAGCCCCTCCTCGTCCCCGGCCAGCACCGCCAGCCAGCCCTCCGCGTTCGCCCGGATCATCCCGGCGACGTCCTCGCGCACCACCCGCGGCGTGTCCAACCCGCAGTCGGGGCAGGGCCGTTCGAGCACCCAGGTCCAGTCCTTGGTGTCGGGGACGATCTCCCCGGCGGCGGCGTTCACCGGAGTCCCGGCGGTCTCGGAAGTCCCGGCGGTCTCGGAGGTCCCCGCGTTCTCAGAAGTGCTCATGGGCCCAGCATGGCCGCCACCGCGGACACCCCACCAGCGGCAGGAACGCCAGCGGCCACCGAAATCCTGCCAGTCCGCCCCCGGGTCCTCGGTCCCCGCATCGCCCAAGCCGACCTCGCCGTCGCCGAATGACCACCCGGGCCGACCGGACCGCCCGGACCGCCCGGACCGCCCGGACGAAAATGCGTGGACGAACCGGAAACCGGCCGACCATCCTGAACCGCATGACCGCCGACCCCGCCGACCTGGCCGCACTCGCCGTGAAACCCACCCTGCACGGGCCCACCGTCCGCCTGGTCCCCCTCGACGGACGCCACACCGACCCGATGTGGGAACTCTGCTCCGACGAGACGACCAACCGGCTCACCGGCACCCGCACCAGCTTCACTCACGACCGGATCCACCAGTGGTGCACCACCCGCGCCGACCGACCCGACCGCCTCGACCTCGCCGTCGAGGACCCCGCCACCGGCCGCTTCCTCGGCGAGACCGCCCTCACCGACGTCGACCCCGACAACGCCTCCGCCGAGTACCGGATCGCCCTCACCCCGGACAGCACCGGCCGCGGCATCGGCACCGAGACCACCCTCCTGGTCCTGCGCCACGCCTTCGAGACCATCCGCCTCCACCGCGTCCGGCTCGAAGTCTTCGAGTACAACGAACGCGCCGCCCGCACCTACCGCAAGTCCGGCTTCACCCTGGAAGGCCGCGCCCGCCAGGCCCACCACTGGGACGGCCGCTACTGGGACGTCCTCCACATGGCCGCCCTACGGGAGGAATGGCTGAGCACTCACTGATACGTCCCGCCGTACGGAGGCTGCTGGTACGGCGGCTGGGCTCCCCCGCCCGCCGCCCGCCTCCGCCGCCGCGCCTGGACCACCGCCACCACCGACAACCCCAGGACCACCGCACCGGCCGCCACCGCACCGATCACGAGCCCGGTGTCGCCCCCGCTCCCACCACCGGCGGCCGCGGGCACCGGGGGCTCCGCGGACGGCTGGTCCGTGTCGTCGCTCGCGTCGTCGCCGGGCGGCGTCCCCTTGGTCTCCGGCCGCTTCGCCAACGGATTCTCCCGAGGCCCGCCGTCCACGGACGGGTTCGCCTCCAGCGCCTTCGCGGGCGCGAGGATCCCGTAGCCGTAGTGGCTGTTGGGCACGACCGTCCCGTTGGCGGGAGGGGTGGCCGACTTGATCATCCGATTGATGACCTGCCCGGCCGACAGGTCCGGGTACTTGGACCGGATGAGCGCGGCAGTGGCGGAGACGTAGGCGGTCGAGTCGGAGGTGCCGTTCGCGACCCCGTAGCTCGTCGGCGACTTCGCCGTGGCCCGGTAGATCTCCACTCCGGGAGCGATCAGCGTGGTCTCGGATCCCGATGTGGAGCCGTCCCACACGACGCCCTTGGAATCCGAGGCTCCTACTGCCACCACCCCGGGAAAGGCGGCGGGATACTCGACGCCCCTGTCGGAGCCGTCGTTGCCCGAGCCGGCCACCAGGACGACGTCCTTCGACACCGCGTACTGAACGGCCTTTCGAACCTGCGTCTCGAAGCGGGAGGACCCCGAGATGGACATGTTGACGACCCGCGCTCCGTGATCCACCGCGAAGCGGATCGCCTCCGCGAGATCGTTCTGTTCGGGAATGGGTCCGCCGTCGCTCGTCCGCACCTTCACCGGGAGGATCTTCGCCTTCGGGGCAAGACCCATCACGCCGGTCTGCGCACCGTGCCCGTGTCCTGCGATCAGGCTCGCCATGCCGGTGCCGTGGCCGTCGGTGTCGATGCGGCCGTCCGATTGGGTACCGGAGAAATCAGCCCCCGGAAGAACCTGACCGGTCAGGTCCTGATGCTCCGAGTTCACCCCGGTGTCGACCACCGCGACGATGACGCCCTCGCCCTGGCTGACCGGCCAGACCTTGGCATCGGCCTCGAAGGACTTCAGCGCCCACTGCTGATCCCTGATCTGGTCGGCCGATGCCGCCGGTGCGACGACGCCCCAGATCAACATCCCGGCGGCAAGGGCCGCTGTGCCACGCGCCAACCGACGGCTCGCCAAACCTGGTCACCCCACTCAACGAGGCATCCCGCAGATCACCGACCTGCGGGATGCGATCAGATCACCCGTCCGTCCACGGACCGGCCTCATTCCACCACGTTCGGGTTGGTCGGCTTGTCCGACGCCCAGGTCTCCTCGTCCTCGACGAGGTAGTCCGGCCGCTTGCCGTCCTTCTCCCGGTCCTTCCGGCGTCCTTGTGCCCCGCTCAGCGGAACGCCGGGAGACATGCCGTTCGCGCTCGCGGCACCCGGCTCGGCCCTGAGCCGGTTTCGCGCCCCCAGCCCGGACCCGCCTTCCGTGAACGCCTGCTTGCCGCGCGCTCCGGCGTCGGACGGAGCCTGTCGGACGGGGACCCCAGGGCCTGCCGGGGCCCCGGCGACCTGCTTGGCGCCGGATGCCCCGCGGCCCCCGACTCCGATACCTGGATGAATCTCACCGCCACCACCGGTGCCGGCGGCTCGACCCCCGCGGGGACCGGCACCTTCCACGGGTGTCTCACGGCTGCCGCCGAATCCGGCCCTGCTCCCGTCGAATCCGGGCGGGCCCGACGGATTCTGCTGGGTCGGCCCCGCAGGGCTGACGATCGTCTGCCCGCCTCCCCCCGAGACCGGTCCGTTCGCGGGGCCTGCAGCAGGTACCCCGGTCAAGCCGGAGGTCTGGGTCCCGGAAGTCGGGGTGCTCGGCACGCTACCGCTCGGACGTGACACGGGAGTACCGGAGATGCCCTCATCGGAGCCACGGCTCGTCGTATTCGACGGCTTCGGCGGGGCCTGTGCCGCACCCCCCTTGATCCCGGAGTCGGTCGGGGCGGCCGCGCTCTTGGCCATCGATCCGGCCACCGTCGGGGCTTGAGAGGTCTTCGACCGCGGTGGCGCAGGGACCGCTGTTGCCCGCGACGACGCTCCCCCGACTCCGAAGGACGTGCCCGACACCATCGCGGCCGCCGCGGCTGCAGCAGCACCGGTCGGGTCGTTCTGCGGTCCCACATCACGAATGTCATCGTTCGGCGGCCGCAGATACATCGGCGGAGCCTTCAGCGCCGGGGTCGCGATGCGGTAGTGCATGGCGAGGGTCTGCATGACGGTGGCGGCTTCGGCCTTCTTGCGGTCGGCGATGGGGATGTGTTCGTCGTCGCCGCCGCCGAACACGGAGGCGAGGCCGTCGCCGACGTGGTCCTTGAAGGTGTCCCAGTTGCCCGGCTCCTCAGGCATCTCGCGTTTGGCCTTGGCCATGGCCTCGGAGACGCTGTGGAGGATGTTGGCCGCGTCGTTAGCGTAGGCGGCGGCGTTGTTGATGCCGGCGGCCAGGTTGAGCATGCGGGTGTGGAAGGCGTCGCTGGTGGTGCCTTCCCAGGTGGTGGCGGCTTCGGTGCTGGCTTTGGTGAGGGTGAGGCGGATCTGCTTGAGGGTGTCGGCGGCCGCGCGCCAGGGGTCGCCGGCGGCCATGACCGCGCCGGGGTCGAGGGCCTGTGCCATGGTGCGGAGTTGGGCGTGGCTGTACTTGGTGAAGTCGGTGTAGACCACGGGCGGTTCGCCTCCGTTCGGGTCCGGGCGGGCGGCCGCTAGATGGTGGCGTTGCCGCGGTTGGACGGGGTGAGGTTCTTCTCGTGCGCGGCCTGGCTGGTGGCGGAGGGCTGTGCGACGGACCAGCCGTCACCGTTGAGCTTGAGTTTGAGCTTCTGTGCGGTGTGCTGGTCGTGTTCCTCGTAGTTGGTGGCGGTGAGGTCGGCGTTCAGCTGGGCCTCGTTCACGGCTTCCTGGAGCTGGTTGAGGACGTCGCGCAGCGCGTCCCGCATGGTGCTGTAGCGGCCGTGGATCTCGGTGGCTTCGGCGAACTCGCCGAAGGCGTTCTTGCCGACGCCGCTGCGCCCGTGGGTGTCGGTGCCGTCGGCGTGTTTCTGGAAGTCGGCGAGCAGGAGCCGCACTTGGCCGGCGAAGGCGCGGAGTTGTTCGATCTCGACGCGGTAGCCCTGGCCGGCTCCGCCGGTCGAACCGGTACCCGTGCCTGATCCCATGTCGGCGCCTCCCCCGTGCGTCCGTCCCTGGCGGTCGGGGCCGGGCCCCGGTGCCTCATGTCTAACACACCGGTCCCGAATCCTGCCCCGGGCTTGGTCAGTTCGCGGTCGTCCCGTCGCGCAGGGCTTCGGCGAGGGCGCGGCGGCACAGGGAGTCGGCGTGCCGGGTGGTCTCGGGGAGGCGGTAGCGGCGGGCGAGGTCGAGGGTGGTGCGGACGGCGGTGTCGAGGCCGATCCGGTGGCCGACGGAGACGAAGACGGGTTTGACGCCGGGTCGGGTGCGGACGGCGCGGCCGACTTCTTCGCCGGTGGCGGGGTCGGTGAGCGGGGTCCAGGAGCCGCGGGGCGCGTCGGGTTCGTGGTGGTCGAAGGTGAAGGGGGTCTTGGCGACGCCGAGGGTGCGCAGGCCGGTGACGACGCCGAGGTGGCTGGCGAGGCCGAGGCGGCGGGGGTGGGCGAGGCCGTAGCCGTCGCAGACGACGGTGTCGGGGGTGCGGGTGAGGGCGGCCAGTGCGTCGAGTACGGCGGGGAGTTCGCGGAAGGCGAGGAGTCCCGGGAGGTAGGGGAAGGCGATCCGGCCGACGGCGGTGGCCTGTTCGACGACGTCCAGGGTGTCCCGGTCGAGCAGGACGGCCGCTGCGACGACGAGGTCGCGGTCGTCGTCGTAGGCGACGTCCACGCCGGCGATCAGGTCACCGGGGGCGTCCTCGTCGTCGTGGGCCCGGACGAGCGGGCGCAGCCGCTGCTGTTCGGCGAGTGCTGCAGCCTCGGTGGTGGGCCAGTCGGCGGGCACGGGCACGGTCGGTTCCCCCGGGGAGTGGTGGTGCTGCGCGGTGGGCGCGGCGTTTGCGTGGTGGTGCGTGTCGTCGACGCGCTGCGGTTCACCGTACAGACCGGGGCGGACGACCCCGGGGTGAGCCCGTGCGCCCCCTGTGCTCCCGGGCGGGGGGACTAGCCTGGACGTATCGAACTGCCTTGCCGGGTAGGACTCCTGGAACCGGCACCACTCCCGCCCGTTTCCCCCGACGTGCGAAGGACCCCCGCCATGCCGCGTCCCTCCGCTGCCCAGGCCTGCCTCGGCTCGTTCACCGTCGTCGCCGCCACGGTGGCGCTGCTGGCCGTTTCGGGCGCCTCGGGCGTCCTGGCGGTCGCGGTCGTGGTGGTCTTCGCGTTGGCACTCGGCACCGTGGTGACGGTGCTGTCACTCTCCCGCTCGGCGGCGACCGCCACCACGGCCACCACCGCGGCCACCACCACCGAGCCGGGCCCGGCCGAGACGCCCCGCGCCAGCCCGGCGGGCCCGACCGCCCCCGAGCGCGCGTACGCCCGGCAGCGCTGATCCGCCGCCGGGCGCAGGAGCGTTCCGCGCCGCCGCTCAGACTTCCGTGGTGACCACCACGGTCTTCGCGGCCTTGTCGTGGATGCACTGCCGGTACGGCTTGTCGAAGACGCCGAAGAGCAGGTCGATGACCCACCAGAGCGCGGCGCAGCAGAGCAGGGCCGGGAGGATGAAGACCGCCGAGCGGGTCCAGGCGGCGGACTGGGTCGGGATGTTCCCGTCGATGAGCATGGCGACGCGGACCTTCGTCGCCTTCTTGCCGAGGGTCTGGCCGTCCCGGCTGAGCATCAGGGCGTCGTAGACGAGGTAGATGAGGCAGGCGAGCCAGAAGGCCTCGGCGGAGCCGCTGCGCGCACCGAGGTCGACGAAGGGGCCCACCACGATCAGGGCCACGGCCTGCACGAGGAGGTAGTCGATCAGCCGGGCGAGGATCCGCTTGGGCCAGGTGCCGAGCGGCGGCATGCCGGGGACGGGTCCGCCGCCGGGCGTCCCGTACGCGCCGGGGCCGTAGCCGGTGCCGTAGCCGGGCGGGGGCTGGTCGTACGGATTGTGGTCGTACGGGGTCCGGCCGTGGGCGGGTCCGCTCTGCGCGCTCCCGCCGTAGGTGCCCTGGTAGGCGCCGGGGCCGCCGGGCTCACCTCCGGGCGGGCCTTGCGGCGGCTCTTCGGGCGGGGTCGGGCCTGACGGCTCGCCTTCCGGCGCGCCGCCGCCCGGCTGGGGGGACTGCTTGTCGAAGGAGGGCTTGCCGCCCCCCTCCGGCTGGGGGCCTGAGGGGTCGTGGGTGCTCATGCCCCGAGTAGAACATCACACATTCTCAGGGTTCGGGATATTTCGCCCGTTTTGCCGTCGCCGCCACGGAAGGGCCGAGGGGCTCGGCGTCTCAGACCCGCACCACCCGGGTGCGGGCCGCGCGGTCCTGCCAGCCGCGCCTCGCCGGACGGTCGAACACCGGCCAGACCAGGCCGAGCAGCAGCACCGCGCCCACCTGTCGTACGGTCCACCGGAGCAGTGACCGGCCGAGGCTCAGCCGGGTGCGGGCGGGGGCCGCGGCGTCGACCACGCGGATCCGGGCCAGCCGCTTGCCGAAGGTCTGGCCGGTGCGGGCGATCGGCAGCACCTCGTAGAGCAGGCCGGCGAGGAGCAGGATGCCGATCAGTACGGCGATCTTGCCCAGCACCACGTCGTCCACCAGCCAGACCTGGACCTGACGGCGGGTGAGGGCGCTGGCCATCCGGGCCTGGTCGAGCTTCTGCTGGAGGTGGTCGGAGACCGAGCGTCCGAGCGGGATGGCGGCGGCGACGGCCACCACCAGCAGCACGACGGTGTCCACTGCCCGGGCCGCGAGCCGGCGCCCCAGCCCGGCCGGCACCGCGGCGGGGGCGGCGGAGCGACGACGGGCGGCGGCCTTCCGGGCCGGCCCCACGGCGGGCAGCGGAGCGGTGGGGGTGACGGCGGCGGGTGCACCGCGCCTCGCGGACCCGGTGGACGCGGCGGACTTGGTGGACGCGGCGGACTTGGTGGACCCGGCGGACTTGGTGGACCCGGCGGACTTGGCAGGTGCAGCGCCCGAGGCGGACCCACCGGGGCCCGCCCCCTCGGCCGACGCCTCCTCCACCACCGGCACCGCGCCCGAGGCCTCGACGGACGGGACCTCGGCGGGCGCGGATTCAACGGGCGCGGCTTCGACGGGTGCGGCCTCGACGGACGGAGCCGGGGCCTTCCGCAGGGCCACTGCCGCGGCGGGTGCGACGACGGCAGCCGGCGCCACGGCTGCCGGAGCGCGCTCCGGTTCCGCACGCCCGTCCTCCTCGTCGGGCGCCCCCGGAAGCACCCCCCAGGAGACCCAGCGCGGCGCGCCGCCGGTCTCCATCAGCCCACGTTGCGCCCCCGGATCGGCCTGCCATCCCGACTCCCCCGGGGCTGCCTCGGACAGCGGCACCGGCGCCGGCCCGGGCAGCGCGGCCAGCGCCGGCTCCGCGAAACCCCCGGCCGGGAACGCCGCGCCCGCCAGGCCCCCCTCCCCGGACGACGGGTCCGACATCACGGAGCCCCCGGCGCCCGCGCCTGCGGCCGACGACGTCGACGGTGCCGGCCCGACCGTCCGGAACACCGGACCGCCGATCACCTCCGCCACCCGCGGCCCGATCACGAAGGACGCCCCGCCCGTGGTCTGGTCGAAGTACACCGGTCCGGTGTCGCCCCCGCCCGCCGGCGGCCGCCCCTCCGGCACCGGCGTGGGCGCAGGCGCCGGCACGACGGCCGCCGGAACCACCGGTGGCGGCACCGCCCGCGCCGGCGGTCGGCCCGGGGCGGGCCGCCGGGCCGCGTACCGGGGCGGCTCCAGCAGCTCGCCCTCGGCGGGCGCGGGCCGGCTGGTGCCGGGCACCCAGGCCGAGCCGCCCCAGTACCGGACGAAGCCGGGGATGGAGGGGTCGGGGTAGTAGCCCGGCTGGGGCGCGACGGCCGGGTCGCCTCCGTCGGCGAAGGAGCGGTCCGTCATGGGGGTCTTCTTTCCTGGCAGGTCCTGACGAGGGCAAGGAGAAGGACGGTGGCGGGCGGCGAGGGCCGCGGGAGAGCCGGATGCGGCCGCCCGGGACCGACGAAACCAGTGGAGCGGTGGAGCCGGTGGAACCGACGAAGCCAGTGGAGCCGGTGGAACCGTGAGTCGACATGCGCCGCGTCCGCCCGCGTGCACGACCCGGCGCGCCCGGCGCTCGGCGCGCGTGGGGGCACCACCGATGGGCGGACAGTCGCCGGGCAGTCACAAAGGGTAGTACCTCGCCGGAGCCCTGACGGGAAGTTCGCGAATCCCCGGACAGCGCCGGGCCGCTCGCGATAAAGAACCAGGCGCGCGGCGAACGCTCGCACGCCGCGCGACCGCCCCCTTCACCACCCCTCGTCGAACTTCCCGAAGAAATCCCGGAAACGTGTGTAAGAGCCGGTGCGGACCGCCCTCTCAAAGGTCACAGGGCCCGGAACCGGGCACGCCCCGCAGGCAGAGAGGAAGACGATCATGGAACGCCACGTCAGCGTCGTCGAGCACGAGCTGGAGCTCAACCTGGTGCTCTCGCCCGAGCACAGCGTCCCCGTCCCGGCGCGGCTGTCCTACGGCAGCCACGACCCGTACGCGGTCTACATCACCTTCCACCTGGACACCGGCTCCCCGGTGACCTGGGTGTTCGCCCGCGAGCTGCTGGTCGAGGGCACCTTCCGCCCGTGCGGCCAGGGCGACGTGCGGATCTGGCCGACGCGGTCGGGCCGGCGCAGCGTGCTCTGTCTGGCGCTGAGCTCGCCCGCCGGCGACGCGCTGCTGGAGGCGCCGCTGCCGGCCGTCGCGGCCTGGCTGGAGCGGGCGCACCGCCTGGTGCCGCCGGGCAGCGAGCTGGCCGCGCTGGACATGGACGGCTCGCTCGCCGAGCTGCTCGCGTAGGCGTGCGCCGCAGCATGCAGCGCAGGCAGCACCACGCACCGGAGCGAGGAAGCAGGAGCGGCGCCCCCGTCGGCTCAGCGGGCCGCGGGGGCCTGCTGACGACCACGGGCGGCGTCGGGGCCGTCGGCGTCGCGCTGTCCGGGCAGCCGGACCGCCGGCACGCCGGCGGAGCGTCGCCGCGCCCCTATCCGGATCGCGGCGGCGAGCAGGAAGCAGAGGCCGACCCAGGGGTAGACCGAGGTCGGCAGCTGGCGCCACGGTGACATGTGGAGGACGGCCACGCCGACCGGCTTCGCCGCCCACATCGCGAAGGACAGGAAGGCGACCAGCGTGGCCCAGAAGACCGCCCGCCAGCGCAGTCGCCGGACGCCGACCGGGCGGGCGTGCTCGACGGAGGCCTCGGCGGCGAGCAGGACGAGCAGCGGCACGCACCAGACCCAGTGGTGGGTCCAGCTGATCGGGGAGATCAGCACGGCGGTGACGGCCGCGCAGCAGACGCCCCAGGCCTCGGCCCGGGGCAGCCAGCGGGCGCTGCGGGCGGCCCAGGCGGCGACGGCGAGGCCGGCCACCGCGACCAGGCCGGCCCCGAGGGTGGCGACGGTGCCGGGGTCGGCGCTGTGCAGCAGGCGGGCGAAGGCGCCGCGCAGCGACTGGTTGTCGACGATCCAGGTCTTGCCGACCCGGGAGGAGTCGTAGAGGTACTTGGTCCAGAAGCCCCAGGTGGCGTCGGGCAGCACCAGGGCGCCGAGCAGGAAGGTGCCGAGGAAGGTGAGGCCGGCCACGAAGGCGGCCCGGATCCGGCCGGTGACCAGCAGGTAGACGGCGAACAGGCCGGGGGTGAGCTTGATGCCGGCGGCGATGCCGATCGCCACGCCCTTGCTGCGGCGCCCGTCCGGGCGGGTGAGGTCCCAGAGGACCAGGCAGGCGAGCGCGAGGTTGATCTGGCCGTAGCGGAGCGTGGTGAAGACGGGCTCCAGCCAGACCCCGAGGCCGGTCACCAGGATCACGCCGATCGGCCGCAGCTCGCGGCGCGGCCAGCCGACCAGCTTGAACGACAGGTGGGTCAGCAGGGCGAGCAGCCCGACGTTGCCGAGAGTGATCACGATCCGGAGGACGGGGACCGGGAACCAGGTGGTCGGGACGAACAGCATCGCCGCGAACGGGGGGTACGTCGCGGGCAGGTTCCACTCGGTGACGCGCAGCCCGTACAGGTCGGAGCCGTCGGCGACGGCGGCGCCCTCGGCCCGGTAGACGATCATGTCCACCATCGAGGTGTGGACGAAGTGGCGCACCACTGCGTACACGACCAGGGAGAACAGGGCCAGCGCGGAGGCGGCCAGCAGCGGACGGCGGGGAGCCTCGCGCAGGGCCCGGACGGGAGCGCCGAGCACGCGGCGCAGCTGGTCCGACAGGGGCTCGGGCGAGGGGTCGGGTGCGGTCCGCACCGGGCTTCGCTCGTCTTGCACCGCTGTCACTGTTCACTCCGTCCACCGCTCGGCCAACCAGCGACGATACCGGATGCCACCCGAACGGCACGGGACTCGTTCGACTACGGAACGTGACAAAGGTGCCCCGACCGGCCGCGCAGTGGCTCGGGGTGGAGCTCGGAGCGCGGACGGCCGGGGCCGGGAGGGCCACCAGGGACCGGGAGAGGCGGGGAGGCCGGGGGGCGGGGCCCGGCGGGCGGTCAGCCCGTGTACGCCCCCAGGGCCCGGGTGAAGTCCAGCGGCTGCTGGACGATGCTGCTGCAGGTGGCGTCGGCGTAGCCCTTGGCGCCGCCGTCGCAGGCCTTGTCGCGGGTGCCGGACCACATGGCCAGCCAGGCGAGGTGCTTGGCCTTGGCGAAGTCGGCGAGCTGCTTGGCGTCGGCCACGGTGAAGACCTCGCTGGCCACGTCGTTGACGCCGATCATCGGGGTGACCGCGACCCTGCGCCAGGCGGCCGCGTCGTCCAGCCCCAGCACGCTCTTGACCTGGGCCTGGGTGGCGGTGGCCGCGGCGATCGCGTACTTGCCCATCTGGCCCTGCGGGTTGGGGGCGACGCCGTCGCCGAAGTCCATCGCCATGATGTTGACGGCGCCGATCGCGACGCCGTTGGCCTTGGCGTCGGCGACGAGGTTGACGCCGTCCTGGGTCAGGCCGGAGGGCAGCGCGGGCAGGGTGTAGGAGACGTCGAGGGCCTTGCCCTTGGCGGCGGCGTTCTTCTGCAGCTGGGCGACGGCCTGGGCGCGCCGGGTGTTGGCGGCGGCGTTGGCGATCGCGCCGCCCTCGACGTCGAAGTCCAGCTTGGTGGCGCCGTACGCGTCCACGACCTTCTGGTACGCGGCCGTGAGGTCGGCGGTGGAGGAGCAGGCGAGGGCCAGTTCGCTGCCGTTGGCGCCGCCGAAGGAGATCCGGACGTCGCCGCCGATCGCCCGCAGCGCGCCGATCTGGGCGGCCACCGCGTCGGCCGACAGGTCGCTGACGCCGCCCCACTTGGGCACGCAGCCGCCGCCGGACACCACGAAGGCGAGGTTGACGTTCTTCACGCCGCTCGCCTTGGCGGTGGCGACCAGGTCGTACGGCGGGTACAGCGAGGTGTCCACGTACGGGGCGAAGCCGGCCCCGGCGCCGACCGGAGGAACGGGCACACCGGTCGCCGTGGGGGTGACGGTCGGGGTGGGGGTCGGCGCCGGGGTGGTCGGCTTCGCCGTGGCGGTGGGGCTGGGCTTGGCGGTGGCGGTCGGGGTGGCACTCGCCGTCGCGGTGGGGGAAGCGGTCGGGGTGGCCGTGGCGGTGGCGGTCGGACGCCCGGAGGGGGTGGGCGGCGTGCCGTCGCCCGCCTTGCAGGAGACGTTGTTGATCAGGCAGTTCCCCGGCTCGGCCTGGGCCGCGCCCGCGCCCTGCGCGACGAAGCCGACCACCACGCTCTTGCCGGGCTCCAGCCGCTTGCTCCAGGACTCCGGCTTGACCGTGACGTGCTGCCCCTGGGTGGTGAAGGCGGCGTTCCAGAGCGAGTCGATCTTCGCGCCGGCCGGCAGGTCGAAGCTGAGCGTCCAGTCCTCGATCGGGCGGCTGTCCGGGTTGGTGACCAGGTACTGGCCGGTGTAGCCGGCGTCCCAGGTGCTGGTGCGGCTGTAGACGGCGCCGAGCGAGGCGGCGCTGGCCGAGGAGGCGAGGACGACCGTCCCGCCCGCGACCAGGGCGGCGGCGACCGCGGCGGCCCCGACGATCGCGCCCTTGCGGCTGCGCCTGCGACGGCCGGAGCGGCGGGTGGGCTGGGTGGTCATGGCGCGTTACCTCCGCGGGTGACGTCGGTCGGCCGCCGTCCGGGGCACGGGGTGCCTGCGGACGTCCGGGCGGCCGGCCCGGCTCGGTCGGGTGACCGGCGCGACCGACGCTAGCGGCGACCCGGGGGCCGGAACGGCTTGCTGAGCGAGGGGTAGAACTCCCTTAGGCCGCAGTTAAGGAAGACCCCTCCACTGACCCGCCGTCACCACCGGAACCACCGTCAGCACCGGAAGCCGCCGGAAGCCGCCGGAGCCCGCCGGAGCCCGCCATCAACCGCCGGAACCGCGACCGCCGGCCCGTCACCGCTGGAAGAGCGCTCCCCGGCTCCGCCGCCGTCCGGTCCGCGCGCCCGCTGCCTCCTGCGGCCGGGTGCGCAGCCGCAGCCTGGTCTCGGCGCCGCCGAGGACGGCGGAGCGGCCGAGCGCGAGGTCCCCGCCGGTGGTCTCGGCGAGCTTGCGGACGATGTCCAGGCCGAGGCCGGTCGAGCCCTCGCCGCCGTGGCCCTCGCCGCGCTTGAGGGCGGCGGCCGGGTCGCTGTACCCGGGGCCGGCGTCGCCGACCAGCACGATCACCGAGGAGTCGGTGGCCAGCACGTCCACCGAGAAGGCGGTGCCGATGGCGGTGTGCCGGAAGACGTTGCCGAGCAGCGCGTCGACGACGGCCGCCAGGTCGCCGCGCTGGACGGGTACGGGTGCCGGGCGCTCGGCACCCGCGAGCTGCCAGCGGCGCCCCTCGTCCTCGGCCAGTGCCGACCAGAAGCCGACCCGCTCGCGGATCACCTCGGCGGCGTCGCAGCCGACCGTGACGGCGGGCGCGTCCTCGGGGGCGCGGCGGGCCGAGCGGATGATCTGGTCGACCTCGCGCTCCAGTTGGGCGACCGCGTGCCGGGTGGCGTCGGCCGCGTCGCCGTCGCCGAGCGAGGCGGCGTTGAGCCGCAGCACGGTCAGCGGGGTGCGCAGCCGGTGGGACAGGTCGGCGGCCAGTTCCCTTTCGGCGGCGAGGAGTTGGACCACCCGGTCGGCCATGGTGTTGAACGCGTGGCCGGCCTCGCGCAGTTCCTCGGGGCTGCCGTCGACCTGCTTGCCCGTCACCGGGACCCGGACCGCGAGGTTGCCGGCGCCCAGGGAGCGGGCGGCGCCGGCGAGGCGCCGGGCGGAGGCGACGATCCGGTTGCCCATCCGGTCGGCGACCAGCACCGAGATGGCGACCAGGGCGAGCGCGACGGCGGAGAGCACCAGCCAGGCGGTGGAGACGCCCCGGGTGAGGTCGCTCTCGGCCACGAACACCTCGACGACGGCCGTCCGCCCGGTGTCCACCGCGACCGGCTGGAGCAGGGCGTAGCCGCCGGGCACCTGCACGGTGAAGGAGCGGCCCTGCCCGCCGGCGGTGGCCACGTCGCCGGCGGCGGCCCGGCCCTCCCCCAGCGTCGGGCCGCCGGGCCCGCCCGTCCCGGGGGTCTCGGGGGTCTCGGGCCGGCCCGCGGCCGGCAGGTGGACCGCCATCCGGCCCTGCCCGCCCGCGTCCGTACTGGCCAGGGCCCGGGTGACGGCGTCCTGCTCGGTGGTGATCGCGAGGGCCGGGCCGAGCGCCGCGGCCTGGCGTTCGGCGGCGGTGAACGCCCGGTCCCGGGCGGTCTGCTGGACCATCAGGCCGAGCGGGATGAGGAAGGCCAGCGCGACCATGGTGGTCCCGGCGACGGCGGCCTTGATCAGGGCCCAGCGCAGCGAGTGCCCGAACCTCCTCATGTCCGGTGCCCCGCCGGGCCCCCGACGGCTTCCAGCCGCACCCCGACGCCCCGGACGGTGTGCAGGTAGCGGGGGTTGGAGGCGGTCTCGCCGAGCTTGCGGCGCAGCCAGGAGAGGTGGACGTCGATGGTCTGGTCGCCGCCGTAGGTCTGCTGCCAGACCTCGGCGAGGATCTCCTTGCGCGGCACGACCACGCCGGGGCGGGCGGCGAGGAAGGCCAGCAGGTCGAACTCACGGCGGGTCAGGTCGAGCAGCCGGTCGTCCAGGGAGGCCTCGCGCCGCTGGAGGTCGATGGCCAGTCCGCCGACCCGCAGCACCTGGGCGACGGGTGCGGCGCCGCTGCCGAGCCGGCGCAGCACGGCGGCCATCCGGGCGCTGAGGTGCTCTCCGGAGAAAGGTTTCACCAAGTAGTCGTCGGCACCGTCGTTGAGCAGCCGGACGATCTCGGCCTCGTCGTCCCGGGCGGTGGAGATGATCACCGGCACGTTGGTCAGGCCCCGGATCATCTTGAGCGCCTCGCTGCCGTCCAGGTCCGGCAGGCCGAGGTCGAGGATCACCAGGTCGCAGCCGACCTGGGCCACCTCCCGCAGCGCCTCCAGCGCGGTGCCCACGCTGCGGACCGCGTGACCCGTGTCGGTCAGGTGGCGGATGAGGGCGGAACGTACGAAGGGGTCGTCCTCGACCACGAGCACTGTTGCCATGGGCCTGCACGGTACGCCATCGGGGGGCAGTGGTCTGTACCTCGGGGCCACGTCCGGACATTGTGCAACTGCCCTGAGGAATGGCAGGGGTGCCGGTCTCGGGCGGGGCGGAAGTACGGCAGGATGTGCGCACGATGCGGAACGGACTGGTACAGCTCGGCGCCTGGGCGGCGGCCACCGGGGCGGCGGTGGCGCTGTCCTGGCTCGGCGTGCACGCGGTGCTGACCGGCGCCGCGTTCGAGCAGCCCACGGCGCTGCCGCTGCCCTCCCCGAAGGCCGACGGAACGCCGTACTCCCCCACCGCCGCCCCCGAGCAGCCGCGGCCGACCGAGCAGTCGGCGACCCCGACGCCGACCCAGCCGACGTCCCCGCCCGCCACCGCGACGCACGGCACGACCCCCGCCGCGACCGCCCCGCCGCCCACCCGGCGGCCGACGCCGACGCCCACGCCGACGTCCACGGTCAAGAGCTACCCGATCCCGGGCGGCAAGGTCGCGCTGGACCTGATGCCCGACCGGGCCTCGCTGGTCTCCGCCACCCCGGACCCGGGCTGGCAGATGCAGGTGTGGAACGGCCCGCAGTGGATGCGGATCGACTTCACCAGGGACGCCCAGGCCAACTCGGTCTTCGTCTACTGGAACGGGCACCCGCCGATCGTGGAGACGGCCGTCCGCTGACGAACCGTGCGCCGATCGTCCCCGGGGCCTCCCCGCCCGGCGGCGCTCCGTCAGAACCCGTCGTGCGGCACGTAGCCCGGCAGGTACGGCCCCGCGTACCCGGCCCGGTCGACCAGCGTGTGCCTCGTCCCGCCGGGCACTCCGATGGTGGCCAGCACCACCGTGCCGTACGCGTCCCGTGCCCGGTACGGCTCGGCCAGCGACAGCGCGCCGCGGTCGACCGCGTAGTCGTAGGCGTAGTAGACGTCCGGCACGCTCACCGCGACGTCCAGCACCCCGTCCCCGTACCGCTCCAGGTACGCGGCCAGCTCCCGGCCCCGCGGGCCGATCGCCTGCACCAGCGAGGTCAGCACGATCCGCGTCCCCGGCGCGGCGAGCACGTACGAGGTGGTCTCCGGCTCGCCGGTCTCCGGCCCGGCGTACGCGGTGCACCGCAG
Source organism: Kitasatospora sp. NPDC096140 (assembly GCF_040303045.1). Taxonomy (NCBI): domain Bacteria; kingdom Bacillati; phylum Actinomycetota; class Actinomycetes; order Kitasatosporales; family Streptomycetaceae; genus Kitasatospora; species Kitasatospora sp. NPDC096140. Next base: position 72,642 of record NZ_JBEOUW010000012.1, on the reverse strand, counting down.
CCCGAGCGCGGCGCAGTAGCGACGGGCCGCCCGTTCGGCGTCGCCGACCGCGAAGACCACCGCGTCGGCGCGGCCCGCCGGCAGCGGCCCCGGTTCGCCCGCGTCCGGTGTGACGCCTGCCCGGAGCAGGACGGGTTCGGCGGCGGTGTCGGTCATGACGGCCCTCCCGGTGGGCGTACGGACGACGCTGGGGCCCCGGCGCCGGGGTGGAGGCCCGGGGCAGGGGGTGGTGGCTGGAGGGTGGCGCCGAGCCGACCTGCGCGCAACTGTTCCGTTTCCTCCTGGTCAAGCTGTGCCCCGGGGCGGGAGAATCGGCCGCACAGCTGTACAGAATGCCCACCGGAGGACGGTGCCGCGATGCCCCCCGCCCACTCCCCGAGCCCCCACGACTCGCCCAACACCGCCGCCCCGCAAGGTACTTCGATCGTGGGCAGCACGAACGACACCATCGACGCCCTGGACGGCCGGCTGATCCGACTGCTCGCCGAGGAGCCCCGGATCGGGGTGCTGGAGTGCTCGCGCCGGCTACAGGTCGCCCGGGGCACCGTGCAGGCCCGCCTGGACCGGCTCCAGGCCAAGGGGGTGATCGGCGGCTTCGGCCCGGAGGTGGACCCGGCGGCGATCGGCTACCCGGTGACGGCCTTCGCGACCCTGGAGATCTCCCAGGGCCAGGGCACGGACGTGCGCGCCCACCTGGCGAGCGTGCCGGAGGTGCTGGAGCTGCACACCATCACCGGGATCGGGGACATGATGGTGCGGATCGTGGCCCGGTCCAACGCCGATCTGCAGCGGGTGATCGACCGGGTGGTCGGCTTCGACGGGATCGTCCGCTCGTCCACCGCGATCGTGCTGGAGAACCCGGTGCCGTACCGGATCCTGCCCCTGGTGGACCAGGCCGCCGCCGAGTAGTCGCCGAGGCGGCACGCGCCGACACGCCACGCTCCGAGGCGGCACGCGCCGACACGCCACGCTCCGAGGCGGCACGCGCCGGAGCGTCCCGGACCCGGACCGTCCCGGCCGGATCAGCAGGAGGGGACGCTGCCGCCGCTCTTGAGCGCCTTCAGCGCCGAGACCGACTCGTCGAGCGTGCCGACCGGCACCAGCCGCAGTGACTTCGGCGTGTTCACCTTGGCGTCCGTGCACTCGTCCCTGGGCAGCAGGAACACCGTCGCGCCGTCCCGGGCGGCCGCCTGCGTCTTCAGCGGGACGCCGCCCACCGGGCCGACGGTGCCGTCCTTGTCGATGGTGCCGGTGCCCGCGATGGTGAGCCCGCCGGTGAGGTCGCCGCCCATGCCGTCCCCGGCCAGCTTGTCGACGATGCCCAGCGCCAGCATCTGGCCGGCGCTGGGGCCGCCGATGTCGCCCAGGTCGACCTTGACCTTCACCTGGTCAGGCGACAGGTGGAGGTAGCTCAGCGCGGCCGCGGTCGCGCTGTCCTGCGACTCGGCCATCTGCTGGGCGGTGACCTCCTCGGCCTTGGCCGGGTCGCCCTGCGGGTACACGGTCTCGGTCGGGCGGACCGCCTCCTTCGGGTCGAACCAGGACTGCATCGACCGCAGGAAGGTGTTGCGCTGGTCCGGGTTGGTCGCCGTGATGGTGACCATCCGCAGCTGCCCGTCGGTGGTGCGCAGCGGGGCTCCGGTGATGGTGAGCACCGGCTTGTCCTGGTAGGTGCCCAGGGTGTCCGCGGTCAGGCCCGGCCAGGTGAGGGTGTACGGCAGCGGGACGAAGGCGGCCACGCCGAACAGCGCGGCGACCAGCGCCCCGCACAGCGCGAGCGCGCGGGTCCGCGGGGAGGTGAGGGCCTTGGAGAGCTTGGTGTCGGACACAAGGGGAATCCAAACACACCCGGCGCCCCGCGCGGGCGCTACCTCAGGGCGTCCGCCACCTCGGTCGCCGCCTCCACGACCCGGGGTCCGACCCGCTCGGGCACCATGCCGTTGAGCATCACCACGCCGACGCTGCCCTCGATGCCGCTCAGCCCGAGCAGCGCGGCGGCCGCCCCGCACGCCCCGGACTGCTCCTCCGCACGGGTGATGACGAAGCCCTGTTCGGGACGCCGCTGACTGGGGAAGGCGCGCGCGTCCAGGATCGCCCGGCCGGCCGCGCTCTCGGTGAGCGGGTGGCGCAGGCCGGTCCGGTAGGCGACGTGGAAGTCGGTCCAGCTCGGCTCGACCACGGCGACGGCCAGCGCCTCGTTGCCGTCCACGAGGGTGAGGTGGGCGGTGGCGCCGAGGTCCTCGGCGAGGCTGCGCAGGGCGGGCAGCGCGGCCTCGCGCAGCAGCGGGTGCACCCGGTGCGCGAGCCGCAGCACGCCGAGTCCCACCCGGGCGCGGCCGCCGATGTCCCGGCGGACCAGGCCGTGCTGCTCCAGGGTGGCCAGCAGCCGGTAGACGACGGTGCGGTTGACGGCCAGCCGGGCCGCCAGTTCGGTGACGGTCAGCCCCCGCTCGGAGTCGGCAAGGAGCTTGAGGACCCGGACGCCGCGGTCCAGGGTCTGGGAGGTCTCGGCTGTCACGACGGGCAATCCTTTCCGCGGCGCTCGCGGGGCGGGCGGCGCCGGTCCAAGGTCGGTGTCGCGCGCAGGTGGGGGTGGCCGCGCTCGGGCCGTGCGCGACGTCGTCCTTGACGCCGGGTACGGCCCTGCGGCGCCGTCCCGCGGGGGTTTGCCCGACGGAAGAGCGTGGGGGAAAGGTAGTGAAGGAAATGTCGCGGCGGAAGTGGTTGTCCAAAATTCGGGCGTGATCGACTTCAACAGCGTCGCGAAATCCGGACGAAGCCCCCCAAAGCACCGGGCCGGTCAGCGCACGGGTTCGATCCGGGTCCGATGTCCGGACACCTCGGGCCGCGGGCCCCGCCCGGGGCCGGGCGGGGCCGGGCGGGGCGGGGGAGGCCGGCCCGGGAGGGCCCGTCGGGGTGTTACTTCGCCCACTCCCGGATCCGGGCGATCCGCGCCTTGAGCTGGTTGGCCGTGGCCTGCGCGGTGAGCGGCCCGCCGCACTGGCGGCGCAGCTCGTTGTGGATGGTGCCGTGCGGCTGGCTGGTGCGGTGGTGCCAGGCGGCCACCAGCGCGTTCAGCTCCTTGCGCAGCTCCCGCAGCTCCTGGTGGGTGACGACCGGCCGCTCCTCGGCGGGCAGCTCCAGCAGGTCGGCCTCCTCGGCCGGCTTGGCCTTGGAGCGCTGGATCTGGCGGTGCTGGCGCTTCTGCAGCAGCATCTGGACCTGGTCCGGCTCCAGCAGGCCCGGGATGCCGAGGTAGTCCTCCTCCTCCTCGCTCCCCGGGTGGGCCTGCATGCCGAACTCCATGGCGTTGTACAGCACCCGGTCGAAGACCGCGTCGGAGCCCAGCGCCTCGTAGGAGAACTCCTCGCCGCCCGCGCCGTCCGGCCCGTCGTTGGCCCGTTCGGCCTCGGCGAGCAGCCGGTCCTCCTCGTCGAAGAGGCCGTCGCCCTCCTTCTTCGGCCGGTCCAGCACGTGGTCGCGCTGGACCTCCATCTCGTTGGCGAAGCTCAGCAGCATCGGGATGGTCGGCAGGAACACCGAGGCGGTCTCGCCGCGCTTGCGGGCGCGCACGAAGCGGCCGACGGCCTGGGCGAAGAAGAGCGGGGTGGAGATCGAGGTCGCGTACACCCCGACGGCCAGCCGGGGCACGTCGACGCCTTCGGACACCATGCGGACCGCGACCATCCAGCGGGAGGTCCCGGCGGAGTAGTCGGAGATCCGCTTGGAGGCCTCGGTCTCGTCGGAGAGCACCAGGGTGACCTTCTCGCCGCTGATCTCGCGCAGCATCTTGGCGTAGGAGCGGGCCACGGTCTGGTCGGTGGCGATGACCAGCCCGCCGGCGTCCGGGATGGCCTTGCGGACCTCGGTCAGGCGCCGGTCGGCGGCCTGCAGCACGGCCGGGATCCACTCGCCCTGCGGGGACAGCGCGGTGCGCCAGGCCTGGGCGATCAGGTCCTTGGTCATCGGCTCGCCGAGCCGGGCCTCCAGCTCGTCGCCGGCCTTGGTGCGCCAGCGCATGTTGCCGCTGTAGCTGAGGAAGATCACCGGGCGGACGACGTGGTCGGCGAGCGCGTTGCCGTAGCCGTAGGTGTAGTCGGCCACGGACTTGCGGATGCCGTCGCTGCCCGCCTCGTACTGGACGAACGGGATCGGGTTGGTGTCCGAGCGGAACGGCGTACCGGTCAGCGCCAGTCGGCGGGTGGCCGGCTCGAAGGCCTCGAAGCAGGCCTCGCCCCAGGACTTCGAGTCACCGGCGTGGTGGATCTCGTCCATGATCACGAGGGTCTTGCGGGCCTCGGTCCGGTTGCGGTGCAGCATCGGGTTGACCCCGACGCCCGCGTAGGTGATCGCGATGCCGTGGTACTCCCGGGACAGCGGACCGGAGGAGTACCCCGGGTCCAGCTTGATGCCTATCCGCGCGGCGGCCTCGGCCCACTGCTTCTTCAGGTGCTCGGTCGGCGCGATCACGGTCACCTGCTGCACCAGGTGGTTGTGCAGCAGGTACGAGGCCAGGGTGAGCGCGAAGGTGGTCTTCCCCGCGCCCGGGGTGGCGACCGCGAGGAAGTCGCGTGGCTGCGTCTCGATGTACTTGTCCAGCGCACCCTGCTGCCAGGCCCGCAGCTTGCCCGCGGTGCCCCAGGGGGCGCGGCCGGGGAAGGCCGGGGAGAGGTGGTGCGAACCGGCGGTCGCGGCGTGGCCGGCGGACCGGGCGGGCGCCTGGGTCTCCGAGGCGTCGGAGAACAGCGGCATCGAGGAGGCGGCGGCAGTACTCACGGTCTCCGAGGGGGGATCATCGCAGGTCAGAGGCGGTTTAGCGGCCCCGTCCCGCGGTCGGGCGGCGATCGGACAACCCGCCCAGCCTACCGGCCCGGCGCCGTTCGGGCCTCCAGGCGAGCCCCTTCGGCGGGCCCGCACGGCCGGATTTCGATGTGACGCGGATCACGCCGGATCGCTCGCGGAACCGGGTAATCACGACCGTCGGGACGACTCTCACCGGGGTGAGGCCGCACCGACCACCCCTGCCGAAGCGCGGCCCGCACCCGACCGAAGGGACCGCCCGTGCGCACCGTCGAAGAGACCGTCCAGGCCCGCCTGATCCTCTCCCCCCACCGCTCCGTCCGGCTGCGGGTCGTCCTGTCCTACCTGCCCGAGGACCCGCTGGCCGTCCGGATGACCTTCCCCGCCGAGTTCTCGCTCGACGACGACACGGAGGACGGGGCCGCCGAGGACATCGTCTGGATCTTCGCGCGCCAGCTGCTCTCCTCCGGCATCGAGGTGCCGGCCGGCGTCGGCGACGTCCTCGTCCGGCCGTCTCCCGCCCGGCGCACCACGGTCGAGCTGCGGGCCCCGGAGGGCACCGCGCTGCTCCGGTTCGACACCGCCGACCTGCGCCGCTTCCTGTGGCGCAGCCGGCTGCTCGTCCCCGAGGGCGACGAGCACCTGCACCTGGACGCCGACCGGGCCCTCGCCCAGCTGCTCGGCTGAGCGGCGGCACGGGCGGCACGGGCGGCGCGGCCAGCGCGGCTGGCACGGGCGGCACGGGCGGCAGGGCGGGAGCGGCAGGAACGTGCGGCGGGGCGGACACGGCACGCGCCCCGTCCGCCCCGCCCCGCCCTCAGCCCGACAGCTTGCGCATCAGCCGGACGCCCTGCGCGGCCGTCAGGTGCGGCAGGTACGCCTTGCCGATCGCCCGGGTGATGCCGGGCAGCGCGGCCGGGTCGGGGTAGGCCATGTACATCGGCCGGTACTCCGGCTGGAACTTCGCCTTGAACGCCAGCAGCGAGCGGAAGCCGTACACCGGCTCCAGCACCTTGCCCATCCAGTCCAGCATCCGCTGCAGCCCGGTGGGCTCCTCGTCCTGCCCGGTGCGGGCCAGCGGTGCACCCGACAGCGACAGGAAGCGGGCGCCCTCCTCCTTGAAGCCGAGCGCGGCCGAGGCGATCAGGAACTCGTTGACGCCGCGGAAGCCGTCCGAACGGCGGCGCATGAAGTCCAGCGTCCAGCCGACCGGCACGCCGTCCTCGTACACCGGCATCCAGCTGGTCAGGCCGTGCACGACCCGCTGCTCGTCGACCGCGACCAGCACCCGGACGTCCGGGTCGTCCAGCTCCTCCAGCCCGCCGAGCGTGAAGCCCATCTCCGGCAGGCCCTTCTCGGAGACCCACTCCTCGGAGATCGCCCGGATCTGGTCCCGCAGCGCGAGCGGCGCCTCGGGGTACGCCCACCACTCCGCGCTGATGCCCTGCTTGCCGGCCTTGTTGAGGGCGGTGCGGATGTCCTGCCACTTGCGGCCGGTGAAGGCCAGCTCGGGCAGCGGGACCACGGTGTCCTCGGCGACCTGCACCGAGCGCCAGCCGAGCTGCGCGGCGGCCTCCCTGGTCTGCCCGCAGACGCTGTAGAAGCAGGGCGTCCAGCCGCGCGCGTCGCAGAACCGGGCGAAGCCCGCCACCGCCCGCGCCCGGTCCTCCGGGGCGCCGAACGGGTCGCCGGTGGTCAGCGCGACGGTGCCGATCACCCGGTAGGCGACACCCGCCCGGCCCTGCTCGTCGAACCAGTAGTGGTTGCCGTCCCAGGTGGTGATGAACGACAGCGTCCCGCCGCCGTGCTCGGTGAGCAGCGCCCTGGCCCGGGCGGCCGCCGCCGCGTCGGTGTGCAGCACCGGCCGGCGGAAGGCGGTCAGCAGCGCGACCAGCGCCACCACCCAGAACGCCAGCCCGCAGTAGGTCTCCAGGAAGCGCGCCAGCGGGCCGACCGCGATCGGGTAGTCCGGCGTCAGGTCGTTGTACGCGGGCGGCAGGAACTGCGCCGGCAGCCCGTGCAGCAGCCGGCGGACGTTCGCCCCGGGCTCGAACTGGTCGGCCACCAGCCGCCCGAGGCCGACGTACGCGGCCGAGGAGACCAGCGCGGCGCCGCCGAGCACCAGGGCGAGCCGGCGCACCGCGGGGCCGGACAGCCGCAGCCGGAACCGCTTGCGGGTGGCCAGCAGCAGGCCGGTGGTCAGCAGCGGCAGCAGCATCGCCTCGACGAAGTACTGCACCACGTCCCGGCTGACCGGCCCGGCGTCCAGGTACAGCCAGCCCAGCAGTGCCGTCCAGAGCAGCTCGGTGGCGATGGTGACCAGCCAGGCGAACCGCAGCCCCCGGCGCAGCCCCTCGGCGAGCACCAGCAGCAGGGCCGGGAACAGCGCGGCCATCAGCCGGCCGGGGGTGTCGAAGATCCGGACGACGGCGTGCGCGCGGGCGCAGTCGTGCGCCGACTGCGCGCAGAGGTCGGCGACCTCGTCCGGGCTCAGCCGGTGCGAGAAGTACAGCTCGGAGAAGGTGTTGAACGGGCCGCTGGCGTTGTCGTACAGCGAGGCGATCAGCGGCCCGAAGGCGGCGGCGACCAGGCAGAGCGCGACCAGCACCCGGGTCTCGGAGTGCGAGGAGCGGTGCGAGCGCAGGTACGGGCGGCCGTGGCTGAGCAGCGCGCCCGCGCCGACTCCGACCAGGGCTGCGGCGCACCGCTGGACGCTCTGCAGGTGGCCCACGTACAGCGTCATGACCAGCGGGACGAGCAGCACCAGCAGGTGCAGCCGGCGGCGCCAGAGCACGGTGAGCCGGTACCCGAGCACCCCGGCCAGGGCGAAGAGTCCGACGCCGGGGCCGACCGAGATCTGGTCGGCCACCGAGGCCGTCCACTGCTCGCCGGCCGAGGAGCCGAAGGCGACCAGCCCGACGCCCAGCAGGGTGCCGACGACCTGCCCGCCGACCAGCACCGCGAGGGTGCGCAGCCGGCCGAGCCGGTGCTCGGCAGCCGGGCCGACCAGGAGCAGCAGCAGGCTGCTGAACACGTACGAGCCGATGCCGGAGCACCAGGCCGTCGAGGTGACCGGCGACCACCAGTGGCCCTCGGCGAGCGTGGGCAGGCCGACCCCGGCCCGGTCCAGCAGCCGCTCGGACGGTCCGTGGCGCAGGCTGCCGGTGGCCGCGCCGACCAGCCAGAGCCCGGCCAGCAGGGTGAGCGTCAGCGGCGCCGCGCGCAGCCGGGTGCCGAGCACGCGGGCCGCCCGTCGGACCCGCTGCGGGCGCGGCTCCTGCGTCCGGGCGACCGGCGCCCGGTCCGTGCCCCGCTCGGAGCCGCGCTGCGCGACGACCCGCTCGGACTTCTGATCGTTCTCGCCGACGGCGACGACCGCGGTCCCCGCCCCGCTCACCGGGTCAGACCGGTCTGCTGGGCGAGCCACGGGATCTGCTGGACGATGCCGGGGCGGAAGACGACCCACCCGTGGCCGCCCGGCATCAGTTCGAACTTCGCCTTCATCCCGGCCCCCTGAACCGCGCGGTAGATCTTCTCCATCTGAGGCTTGAACTCGTCGTCGGTCGCGCCGACGAGGAGCGCGACGTTGGTGTCCGTGAACTTCTTGCGGCCCATCACCTGCACCGGATCGACCGCGTCGAACTTCTTGCCGTCCCCGCCGAAGGCGGCCTTGACGGTCTGCTCCCGGGTGCCGAGGGTCGGCTCCTCCTGGCCGGACATGTCCAGGACGGTGCCGTACACGTCGGGCGCGTTGACCCCGAGCTGGAGCGCGCAGGTGCCGCCCATCGAGGCGCCGCCGATCGCCCAGGACTGCCGGCCGGTGGCGGTCTGCAGGTTCTGGTGGATCCAGTAGGGGACGTCCGACGCCAGGTAGGTCTGCGTCTTGGCGATCTTCGAGTCCATGCAGAGCGAGTTGCCCCAGGTCGAGCCGTTGTGGTCGGGCATCACCACGATCGGCGCGAGCCCGCCGTGCTTGGCGGCGAACGCGTCGAGCACCTCGTTGATCTGCCCGGAGAGCACCCAGTCCCCCGGCTGCCCGGGCTGGCCGGTGAGCATGACGACCACGGGCAGCAGCGGCCGCGGGGTGGCCTGGTAGGCGGGCGGGAGGTAGACGTACGCGTCGCGGGCCTTGAAGCCCGACCGCAGGCCGGGGATCGGCACCACGGAGACGGTGCCCTTGTCGGGCAGGTCCGCCGGGGGCTGCCAGACCTCGTCGAGCACCTTGTCCGGCGGGGCGGCCACGGTCTGATCTGCCTTGGGGACGAGCCCGTCGGTCTTGGTCAGCCACGGCGCCAGCATCACGCGCCCGCTGGGGAACTGCCCGAAGCCGATGTTGACCTCGGAGGCGGCCATCAGCAGCACCAGCCCGCTCAGGCCGAGCGCGATGCCGCGCCGGCGCCAGGTGAGCCGGCCGAACCGGTAGCCGACCAGGCAGAAGCCCAGCAGGGCGACGGCTATCCACCAGGTGACGTACTCCGGTGTGCCCTCGGGGAAGGGGTGCCACCAGCCGTCGACGACGGCTTCGAGCAGCAGGCTGAGCGCGGCCGCGGTGAACAGCGCGGCGGGCAGGCGCACCCGCCACCAGGTGCGGCGGCGGCCGACGGCGAGCGCGAACAGCGCGAGCCAGCCGGCTGCGAGGACGGCGTGCGGGATCGGGCCCTCGGTGAGCGGCCAGTCGATCGGGTTCCAGCGGGTGGCGAGCGTGAGCGTGGTCATGCGGCTTTGCCCGGATGGGTGGTGTCGGCCAGGAACCCGTAGGCCACGACGTTGCCGTCGTAACCGTGCTCCTCGCTGTAGGCGCCGCCACAGGTGATCACCCGTAGTTGCGCGTCGGCGGCCTGACGGTAGACCCGATCGTCCGGGAAGTCCTTTCGGTCGTGCACTTCGATGGCGTACAGCTGGTAGACGGCGGTGGCCCCGTCCGCCCGGGCGATCTCGATCCGGTCTCCTCTACGGAGCGCGCCCAGATGATAGAAGACGGCCGGACCCGCCTTGTTGTCGACGTGCCCCGCAAGGATCGCGGTACCGCGCTGACCGGGGCTGGCCCCGCCGCGGTACCAGCCCGCCAGGTTCCGGTCCGCCTCGGGCGGGGCCTGGAGGTGGCCCTCGGCGTCCAGCCCGAGCGCGGTGACCGGGGCGTCCAGGCGGACGGCCGGAATGCGGATCCGGGTGGGCGCCGACGGCCCCAGCGGCGGGACGACGGAGACCGGCGCGATGCCGGCCTGGGCCTGGCCGACGCCCGGGGCGGGCGGCAGCACGGGCGAGCCGCCGTCGTGCAGCAGCCAGGCACCGAGCACCAGCGCGGAACCCGCCGCCAGGGTGCCCGGCCACGGGCTCCTGCTCTGCTGGACGCCCACGGGCGCTCCCCTCTGCCGACGGAATCCCGCTTTCTGGGAGTTTCCTGGGAACAATTCAACCGGATCGGACTGTAAGGCACGTCCATACGACGGTCGTACCGACACCCGCCGATCGGCAGGGCTGCCGGCCGCGTTCCTGCGCCGGGTGCACGTGCGGTCGCGGAGCGCGATGACCGCCCCCCATCGGCGGTCACCGCGGGACCACGTCCCGACACGAGCATCCGACGGTTCTACGGCCGGGATCGGTTGCGGCGTTCGGGCGATCACTTCCGACCGTCCGCTGCGCCTCTTCGACCGAATCCGCCCGCGTGCCATGCTGACGCGGTCACGGGTTCGATCCGCCGGACATCCGATCGGACCCACACTCCCGCACGTTGACGAACGCCCGATGAACGGAGTGATCATGGACGCTCTCTCCCGCCGCACCCTGCTGACGGCCGGCGCCGCCACCGCCGCCACCCTGGCGGCCGGCTGCGGCAGCAACCACGCCGGCGGCGGCGGCGAGCGGGCGACCGGTTCCACCGGCGTGGACACCGAGCAGAGCGCCACCCCCGCCCCGGCCCCGGCCCCGGCCGTGAAGCCGCAGGCCGTCCTGATCGGCGACGGCTCCACCTCCGACACCGGCGCCCAGCCCCACCAGCCCGTCCCCGAGCGGCTGCTCCCCGGGCAGCGCCCACCGCAGTTCGTGGTCTTCTCCTGGGACGGCGCCGGCGAGCTCGACAACGGCCTCTTCGGCCGCTTCCGCCGGCTGGCCCAGGAGCACGACGCGAAGATGACCTTCTTCCTCAGCGGCCTCTACCTGCTGCCCGAGACCAAGAAGGACCTCTACCGCCCGCCGCAGCACAACGTCGGCGCCTCCGACATCGGCTACCTGAGCGACCGGCACATCCACGACACCCTGGAGAACGTGCACGCGGCCTGGCTGGAGGGCCACGAGATCGGCACCCACTTCAACGGCCACTTCTGCGGCGCCACCGGCGTCGGGAGGTGGTCCCCGGAGGAGTGGGACAGCGAGATCCAGCAGGCGATGGACTTCGTGACGAACTGGCGCACCAACACCGGCTTCACCGACCTGCCCGCGCTGCCCTTCGACTACCGCAAGGAGCTGATCGGCAGCCGCACCCCCTGCCTGGAGGGCCAGCGCAACCTGCTGCCCACCGCGGTCAAGCGCGGCTGGCGCTACGACAGCAGCGGCAACGGCACCCAGGTGTGGCCGCAGAAGATCCAGGGCGGCGCGCTGTGGGACCTCCCGCTGCAGTCCATCCCCTTCCCCGGGCACACCTTCCAGGTGCTCTCGATGGACTACAACATCATGTACAACCAGTGCGGCACCAACACCAAGGCCGACCCGGCGCTCCACCCGGGCTTCCAGGCCCAGGCCCGCGACGCCTACCTGATGGGCTTCGACCGCACCTACAACGGCAACCGGGCGCCGTACATCATCGGCAACCACTTCGAGGAGTGGAACGGCGGCATCTACATGAACGCCGTCGAGGACGCCCTCAAGGCCATCGCGGGCAAGCCGGAGGTCCGGCTGGTCTCCTTCCGCCAGCTGGTCGACTGGCTGGACGCCCAGGACCCCGCGGTGCTGCGCAAGCTGCAGACCCTGGCCCCGGGCCACTCCCCGACCGGGGGCTGGGAGGCCTTCCTCGGCACGCCGGCGGCGCCGCCGGTCCCCTCCCCCGACACCGCCGCCACCGCCACCGGTGCCGCCACCGCCACCGCCACCGCAGCCGTCACGACCGGCGCCACCGCCGGCTGACCGTCACGACCGGGTGCGGACCCGGCCGGCGAGCAGCGCTCCCAGCAGCGCCACCCCGGCCATCACCAGCAGGATCACCGCGAAGGCGCCGGGCGAGCCGGCGCCTTCGGCCTGTTCGTGGCCGGCCGCCAGTGCGCCGCCGCCCAGCGCCGCGAACAGCACCCCGGCGAGGCCCGTGAGCAGCACGTTGCCCAGCGCGTCGCTCATCTGCAGCGCGGCCGAGTTGGCGCCGGCGTCCTCCGGGGCGGAGAGCTTCATCATCAGCACGCTGACGCTCGCGATGGCCAGGCCCATCCCGACACCGCCGATCCCCCAGGCCACCGAGGCCACCCAGGCCGGCACCGCCGGGACGAGCACCAGCGCGGCGCCCGCGATCGCCAGCGCGGTCAGCAGGAAGCCGCCCCGGATCATCGCCCCGCGGTAGCGCTCGGCCCCCGGCCGGCCCTGCAGCCAGGAGCCCAGCGCCCAGGAGAGCCCGCCACTGGTCAGGGTGAGCCCGGCCAGCGTCGGCGACAGGCCGCGCTGGGTGGTCATCATCAGCGGGATGAAGGCCTCGGCCGCGAAGAACGCCCCCGCCGCCACCCCGCGCAGCAGGATCACCGTCGGCAGCCCGCGCCCGGCCCGCAGGGTCCGCTTCGGCAGCAGCCCCAGGACGGCCGGCACCAGCAGCGCCGCCCCGGCGATCCCGGGGAGCAGGCCGATCAGGTCGCGGCGCTGGCCCGCGTACTGCAGCAGGCCCGCGCCGAGCGCCGCCATCGCGGCGAGCAGGGTGCGCCGGCGGTCGAAGTCCGCGCCCCTGAGCACCGGGTGGTCCTGCTCGGAGCGGGCCAGCGCCGGGCCCATCACGGCCAGCGGCAGCAGGATCAGCACCGGGACGGCCAGGAACACCCAGCGCCAGCCGAGCTGCTGGGTGACCGCCCCGGCGACCAGCGGGCCCACGATCGAGGGCAGCACCCAGGCCGAGGAGAAGGCCGCGAACACCGACGGCCGCAGCCGCTCCGGATAGGCCCGGCCGACCACCACGTACAGCGCGACGATCACCAGCCCGCCGCCGAGGCCCTGGATCGCCCGCCCGGCCACGAACACCCACATCCCGGGTGCCGTCCCGGCCACCAGCAGGCCGGCGCCGAACACCGCGATGCCGGTGAACAGCGGCTGCAGCGGTCCGCGCCGGTCGCACCACTGGCCGGAGACGACCAGGGCGAACAGCGTGGTGGTGAAGTAGCCGGAGAAGGCGAAGGCGTACAGCCCGAGGCCGTCCAGCTGGCGGGCCGCCGTCGGCATCGCGGTGTTGACGGCCGTCGCCTCGAAGGCGATCACCAGGACCACCGAGACGATCCCCAGCGTCAGTGCGCGGTAGCGACCGCTGAGCACCCCGCCGCCGGGGTCGTCGTCGTGGGGTATCGGTACCGGGTCGACCGAGGTGGGGGAGGCTGTGGTCATACGGAACATCGTAAGAGCCGTCCGCCCCGATGACCCCTGACCGGGGTCGGCGACCGGCTCGGCCGGTGCGACCCCGGCCAGGGGCCACCGGTCAGTGCAGCACCTTGAGGCCCACCACGCCGGAGACGATCAGCAGCAGGCAGCCGATCCGGGCCACGGTCACCGCGTCCCCCAGCGCGGCCATGCCGTAGAGCGCGGTGCCGACCGCACCGATGCCGACCCAGACCGCGTAGCCGGTGCCGATCGGAATGGTGCGCATCGCGTACGCCAGGCCGCCCATGCTGAACAGCAGCGCGACGCCGAAGACGAGGGTGGGAACGAGGCGGGAGAAGCCCTTGGACGATTCCAGGGCGACCGCCCAGACGGTCTCCAGGAGACCCGAGACGATCAGAACGAGCCAGGCCATGACGGCGATGCCTCCGCAGTCCACAGCGGCCGGGTTGCCGCTGAACTGCGCCGTCTTGTCGTCACCGGGTACGACGCGCTCGTCCGGGGTGGCGGGAATTCGCCACCGGCCTTCGACCGTAGCACACATTGCCACACAGAATTTACAAAACTTCGTTGACCCCCTTCCCCCGGATCCGCCACCATGAATTCACTGGCCGTGTGCCCGAGTGGCTCAGGGAACCGTCTGCAAAGCGGTTAACGCGGGTTCGATTCCCGCCACGGCCTCCACGAAAAGGAATTGCCGGTCGACCCGGAAAAGTCGACCGGCAATTCCTTTCCGCATTTCTCCGCTCAGGCGGTGACGGCGTCCTCCGCCCGGATCGGCAGCCGGCCGACCGGCAGGCCGGTGGCCGCGCGGACGGCCGCGGCGACGGCCGCCGGGGCGACCACCGCGGGGGCGGCCCCGACCGCCTTGGCGCCGAACGGGGCGACCACGTCACGCTCCTCCAGCAGCGCGGCGATCCGCACCTCGGGGGTGTCCAGCGCGGTCGGCAGCCGGTAGCCGGTGAGCGAGGGGTTCTGCAGCACACCGCCGGCGGTCTGCAGGTCCTCCAGCAGCGCCAGGCCCACGCCCTGGGCCACGCCCGCCTCGATCCGGTCCTCGATCTGCCGCGGGTTCAGCGCCCGGCCGACGTCCTGGGCCACCGTCATCTCGACCACCCGCACGGCGCCCAGCTCGATGTCCACGTCCACCACCGCGCGCATCGCGCAGAACGAGATGGAGACGAAGGCGTCGCCCTGCCCGGCCTCGTCCAGCGGCTCGGTGGGGTGCGGGCGGCACTGGGCGGTGGCCCAGAGCTCCTTGCCCTCCAGCGCCTCGGCGACCGGCATGCCGAGCACCCCGTCGTAGGAGGTGATCTTGCCGTCGGCGATCTGCAGCAGCTCCGCCGACATCCCGAAGTTGGCCGCGATCGGCTGCAGCAGCTGGTGGCGGACCATCAGCGCGGCCCGCTCGACGGCACCGCCGGAGACCCAGGTGTGCCGACCGCGGGCGGAGGGCCCGGCGATCGACTGGTCGCTGTCGGCCGGCGCGATGTAGACCTCGCTGACCCCCAGCACGGTCTGCACGATCTGCCGGGCCAGCGTGGCGAAGCCCTGCCCGGAGTCGACGGCCGCGCAGATCACCGTGGCGTGGTCGCCGCTGACCCGCACGGTCGCGGTGGACACCTCGTCCTCGCCCTCGGCGCCCAGCATGTGCACCATGCCGACGGCGTAGCCGATGCCGCGCCGCACCGCCGCCGGGTCGCCCGCACCGCCGGGCCCGCCGGGCAGCAGCCACTCGGCGTCCGGGTCGTCCACCGGCAGGGCCGGCAGCGGCTCGTCCGCGACCGCGTCCAGCAGCGCACGCACCGGCGCCGGGCAGGTGACGGCCTGTCCGGTGGGCAGCGGGTCACCGGTGGACATCGCGTTGCGCCGGCGGATCTCCACCGGGTCCACGCCCACCCGGGCGGCCAGCTGGTCCAGCTGCGACTCGTAGGCGAAGCAGGCCTGCAGCGCGCCCTCGCCGCGCATCCGCCCGGCCGGCGGGTTGTTGGTGCGCACCGCCCAGGCGTCCACGAAGACGTTGGGGCAGAGGTACGGTCCGACCGAGAACGCCGTCGCGGCGGCCAGCGCCTCGGCGGAGACGTCCGCGTAGGCGCCGCCGTCCAGCAGGATCTGCGCCTCGACCTTCACCAGCGTGCCCTCGGCGTCGGCGTGGTGGCGGTAGCGCAGCAGCGCGGGGTGGCGCGAGGCGTGGGTGTGGAAGGACTCCTCGCGGGTGAGGGTCATCTTCACCGGGCGGCCGGTGCGCAGCGCCAGCAGCGCCAGGGTGACCTGGAAGGAGAGGTCCTCGCGGTCGGTGGTGGCTCCGGGCACGCCGGTGACCACCAGGCGGACCCGGTCGGGCTCCAGGCCGAGGCAGGCGGCGGTGCGGTCGCGGTCGCCGTGCGGGTCGGTGGAGGACAGGTGCAGCTCGACGCCGCCGTCCGGGCGCGGCACGGCCAGCCCGGCCTCGGCGCCGAGCGGCGCCGGGTCCTGCCGGCCGACCTGGTAGAGGCCCTCGACGACGATCTCGCCGACCGCGTCCGGGTCCCCGGTGCGCAGCGGCAGGTGGCGGAAGAGGTTGCCGTCCGGGTGCAGCGCCGGAGCGGTGAAGGACTGCTCGGGGTCGGTCACGGCCTCCATGGGCTCGTAGTCGACCGCGATCAGACCGACCGCCAGCCGGGCGGTGTCCGGGTGGTCGGCGGCCACCGCGGCGACCGGCTCGCCGTGGTGGCGCACCACGCCGGCGGCCAGCACCGGCCGGTCGGCGACGACCGGGCCGGCCGGGGCGCCGTCGGGGGTGCCGTCCGGGCCGGGCGGCAGGTCGGCGGCGGTGACCACGGCGTGCACGCCGGGCAGCGCCAGCGCGGCCGAGGTGTCGATGCCGCGGATGCGGGCGTGCGGGTGCGGCGAGCGCAGCACCGCGCCCCACAGCAGCCCCTCGGCCCACAGGTCGGCCGCGTACGGGTAGATGCCGAGCGCCTTGGGCAGCGCGTCACTGCGCAGCGGGGAGCTGCCCAGTCCGAACGGCTCCGGTGCGCCGCCCTCGCCGCCGTCCTGCTGGAGTGCTGCGCCGATGTCGGTAGGCGACGTCATGATGCGTGGTCGTCCTCGGGGAGCCGGATGCCGTGGGCGGGGGTGGCGCTGTACGGGACGCCGGCCGGGGCACCGCCCTCGACCGGGGCACCGTGCGGGTGCGGGGCGTACGGGGTGCCGTGCGGCGGCGTGCCGTCGTGGACGGCGCCGGGCAGCGGGGTGCCGTGCGCGGGGGTCGGCTCGTAGACCGGGGCGTCGTAGCCGGTGTCGTAGCCGTTCTGCTGCTGGTGGCCGTCCGGGTAGGGCAGGTAGGTGCCGTGGGCGGGGGTGCCCTGGTACGGCTGCTCGGGGTAGCCCTGCGGCGGGTAGTAGACCTGGTCGTCGGCGGTCGGGGCGGGGACGGCGCCCTGGACCTGGATCGGCACCGTGTCGTAGACGCCGGTGTCGTAGCCGCCCGTGTCGTAGCCGCCCGGCACGTCGCCGTAGGGCATCCCGACCGGGGCGTGGGGCTGCTCGACGGGCGGCGGAGCGACCGGATGGGTCTCGGCGGGGTGGGCCGCGAGGTGCTGCGGCTCGACGTGCTGCTGCTCGGCGTACTGGGGCTCGGCGTACTGGGGCTCGACGTGCTGCTGCTCGGCGGGCGGCTGCGGGACGTGCTCGATCCACGCGTCGGCGTCGGTGTAGACCGGCGGCTCGACGGCGGGCTGGGGTTCGGCGGGCAGCGCGGACAGGGCCTCGGCGGCCGCCTCGGCCGCCGGGTCGGCCGGTGCCCCGGTGGCGGTCTCCCCGGCCTGCGCGGCGGTGGCCTCGGCCTCCTCCTCCGCCTCCTCGGCCTCGACCGCACGGGCCTCCGCGACGGTCTGCACGGCGGCCAGCACGCCCTTGTAGCCGGTGCAGCGGCAGAGGTTGCCGCAGAGCGCCTGCCGGGCCTCGACGTCGGTGGGCCGGTGGTTGCGCTGGAGCAGGTCGTGCACCGCCATCGCCATGCCGGGGGTGCAGTAGCCGCACTGCACGGCGCCGGAGGCGGCCAGCGCCTGCTGGACGTCGCTCGCGCCGCCGCCGGCCGACAGGCCCTCGACGGTGTTGATCTCGCTGTCGGCGGCCAGCGCGGCGGGCACCAGGCAGCCGGCCACCAGCTGGCCGTCCACCTGGACCGAGCAGGCCCCGCACTCGCCCTGCTCGCAGCCGTCCTTGGCGCCGGCCAGGCCGAGCCGCTCGCGCAGCACGTAGAGCAGGCTCTCGCCGATCCAGGCGTCGGTGACGGGCCGTTCGAAACCGTTGACCCGCAGCGTGTAGGAGGCGCACGGGCGCAGCTCGCGGCTGACCTGCGGGGAGAGGCCGAGCGGGTCGGCGTCGAGGGTCTCGATGGGGTCTGTGGTCACTTCAGC
This sequence comes from Kitasatospora sp. NPDC096140, assembly GCF_040303045.1. NCBI lineage: Bacteria > Bacillati > Actinomycetota > Actinomycetes > Kitasatosporales > Streptomycetaceae > Kitasatospora > Kitasatospora sp. NPDC096140. The sequence continues at coordinate 54,886 of NZ_JBEOUW010000012.1, read as the reverse complement.
GCCCTTCCCAGTGCCCGTCGGGCCAGCACCGCTACGGTACGCCGCAGCCGAACGGCCGCCGCGGTCGGCCCCTCGGTCACGGCTTCCCAGGCCCCCTCGGCGCCGTAGTTGTCGGGGACGCAGGCGGTGGCCACGTACTCGCCGAAGGCGGCGTTCGCGGCCGGGTCGATCTCGCGGCTGCCGTCCCAGTCGATGCAGCCGGCCACCCAGGCCTCGGCCTCCAGCGGGCGCAGCGGCACCGGGGCGACGGCGCCGACGGCGCAGCGCACCGAGCGCCGGGCGGGGTCGAGGACGAGGGCGACGGAGGCGGTGGCGCGGGCCGGGCCGCTGCGGCCGGTGGCCTTGAGGAAGACCTGCGGGGCGTGCAGCAGCGGGACGCGCACCCAGGTGAGCAGTTCGCCGGGGCGGACCGGGTCGAGGCCGGTGAGCAGGTGGCTGACCGGCACCTCGCGGCTGGCGCCGGCCCGGGCGAGGGTGACGGTGGCCTCCAGCGCGGTGAGCACCGGGAGGGTGTCGCCGGCCGGGGCGGCGCTGACGATGTTGCCGCCGAGGGTGCCGACGTTGCGGACCTGCGGCGGGCCGGCGGTGCGGGCGGCGTCGGCGAGGGCGGGGATGAGCGCGGCGAAGTCGGGGCGGTCCATCCGGGCGTGGGTGAGTCCGGCGCCGAGCACGGCGGTGCCGCCGTCCTCGTAGCGCCAGCCGCGCAGTTCGGTGATCCGGCCGAGGCCGACCAGGGCGGCGGGGCGCAGCCGTCCGGCGTTGACGGCCTCCATGAGGTCGGTGGCTCCGGCCACCGGTACCGCGGCCGGGGCGGCGGCCAGCGCGTCGACGGCCTCGTCGAGCGAGGCCGGCAGCATGATCGTCCGGTTCACCTGGGTCCCACCGTGCTCCACTTGCTCATCGATCGCCTGCCGCCCGCGGCCTTGGGCCGTGGTGTCCGCGTCAGCAGCCCGGCCTGGCCCGTAGGGTACGGGCGATCGGGCCGGGTTGGGCAACTCTGGCACACAATGCTCGATGATCATTTCGGGGCCGCTGAACGGGACTGCCCGATTGGGACCGTTACCGGGCGGTATCTGCCCCGGCCCGGATGGGGCCAGGGCAGATGTTCATCTGTTCTTGACGTCCGACGACCACTCAGAAGTTCCCGGCGGGTGGCACCCGTACCCGTCGCCGCCTCCCGTGGACAGCAGTGCGACGCCCCGGCGACGCCCTCGCCTACCGCACCGGCGGCGGGCCCTCGATCGGCCGGCCGGCCACCCCGGGGCGGCGCTGCCAGGGCAGCGGCCCGTCCGCCGGGCGGTACTCGACGCCGAGCGCGTCCAGCGCCTTCAGGTGCGTGGCCAGCCGCCGTTCGAAGCCGGCGAAGTCGCGCTCGGCCGGGCGGACGGGCAGCTCGGACCAGGCGACCTCGGCGAAGGCGACCAACCGGGGGAAGGCCCGGTAGTCGATGTCCCGGGCGCTGTCCGCGAACTCGCTCCACAGGTTGGCCTGGGTGCCGATCACGCGCCGCGCCGCGGCCCCGTCCAGCTGAGGGGGCACCGGCTCGAAGCGGTAGACGTCCTCCAGCGTGCGCACGAATCCGACCGGGATCGGCTCGTCCGGCCCGTCCGCCTGCCGGTGGTCGAAGTAGACGTGCTGCTCGGGGCACATCACCACGTCGTGCCCGGCCTTCGCGGCGGCGATCCCGCCGCCGAAGCCGCGCCAGGAGGAGACGGCCGCGCCCGGGGCGAGCCCGCCCTCCAGGATCTCGTCCCAGCCGATCAGCCGGCGGCCGCGCTCGGCGAGCCAGCGGTCGAAGTGCCGGATGACGTGGCTCTGCAGCTCGTCCTCGTTGGCCAGGCCCAGCTCGCGGATCCGGGCCTGGGCGGCGGCGCTGTCCTTCCACTGCTCCTTGGGGCACTCGTCGCCGCCGAGGTGGACGAACTCGGACGGGAAGAGCTCCAGCACCTCCTCCAGCACCCCCTCGAAGAAGCGCAGGGTCTCCTCGGAGGCGTTGAGCACGTGGTGGCTCACCCCCCAGTCCGTCCAGACGCCGAGCGCGGTGGTGTCCACCACGTCGGTGTTGCCCAGTTCGGGGTAGGCGGCGACGGCGGCCTGGGTGTGGCCGGGCAGGTCGATCTCCGGGACGACGGTCACCCCGCGCGCGGCCGCGTACGCGACGATCTCGCGCAGGTCGTCCTGGGTGTAGTAGCCGCCGTGCGGGCGGTCGTCGCGCCGCTGACCGGAGCGGTAGCCGACCATCGACCGCTCCCGCCAGGCACCCCGCCGGGTCAGCCTCGGGTAGCGCTTGATCTCCACCCGCCAGCCCTGGTCGTCGGTCAGGTGCAGGTGCAGCACGTTGAGCTTGTGCGCGGCCAGCAGGTCGACGAAGCGCAGCACGTCCGCCTTGGGCAGGAAGTGCCGGGCGACGTCGAGCAGAGCGCCGCGCCAGCCGAACCGGGGTGCGTCCTCAATGTCGGCGCCGGGCAGCACCCAGCCCTCGTGGCGCAGCGGCGACCGCCGGTAGGCGTCCGGCCCGAGCAGCTGCCGCAGGGTCTGCGCGGCCCAGAGCGCGCCCGCCGGGCCGCCCGCGGCGAGCAGCGCGTGGCCGGGGCGCACCGTGATCCGGTACGCCTCGGCGGCGAGCGCGTCGTCCCGGACCAGTTCGATGCCCGCGCCCGGCCGGCCGGGGCCCAGGGGCAGCCCGGTGGCGGCGGACAGCGTGCCGCGCAGCCAGCGCTCGGCGTCGGCCAGCGCGGGCGGTGCGGTCAGCGTGGTGGCGGCGTCGAGCGGGAAGTCCTCGTCCGGGCGGCGGACGGCACTCGAAGGTGCGGGAATGAGGTCCATCCCGACATCCTGCCCACGCCCGGAACGATTGGCATAGACCACCGCGCGATCGCGGTGCCATGCAAAACGGCCCTGCGGAACCGCGGACTACTTGTCGTCGCCGTCGCCGCCCTGCGGCTTGCCGATGCCGTCGTAGATCTCCTTGCACATCGGGCAGACCGGGTACTTCTTCGGGTCGCGCCCGGGCACCCACACCTTGCCGCACAGCGCCACCACGGGAGACCCGGAGAGGGCGCTCTCCATGATCTTGTCCTTCTGGACGTAGTGCGCGAAGCGCTCGTGGTCGCCGTCCCCGTTGGACACCTGCGGGACGGGCTCGACCAGGGTGCCGGTGCCGAGGCCGCGCTCGGGCTCAAGAGTGCTCATGAGTGCCAAGTCTATGGGCGCCTCGGGAAACCGGGCCAGTGTCGCGCCGCGGGGCCCGTTCCTCAGTTCATCGTGGGGTCGTCCGGGTAGGTCGCCAGCAGGGCGAGCGGACCGCGCTGGCGGCGCAGCACCGAGCGCCACAGCCGCTCCGGCTCGGGGCTGGAGACGTCCCCCGGCTCGCAGTCCACCAGGAACCAGGCGCCGCTCTCCAGCTCGGCCTCCAGCTGCCCGGGCGACCAGCCGGCGTACCCGGCGAAGATCCGCAGGCTGCCCAGTTCGCCCGCCAGCACCTCGGGCGGCGCCTCCAGGTCCACCAGGCCGATCGCGCCGTGCACCCGCCGCCAGCCCAGCGGCTCGCCGGTGCCGGGCTCCCCGGGCGCCACGGCGAGGCCGAGCGCCGAGTCCAGCGCCACCGGCCCGCCCTGGAACACCACGGCCGGCTGCCCGACGAGCCTGCCCCAGCCGTCCAGCACGGCGCCCACCTCGACCGGCGTCGGCCGGTTGAGGACCACACCGAGCGCCCCCTCGGCGTCGTGGTCGAGGAGGAGCACCACCGCCCGCGCGAAGTTCGGGTCGGTGAGCAGGGGCGTCGCGACGAGCAGACGGCCGGTGTGGGACCGGCCTCCGTGCGAATGGGCCGCCGTCATGCCTCACATGATCCCGCAGAACGGCCGCTCGGACACCGCAACGCGCGAAACCCCGCCACGCCGAACGAACACCCGTACGGGCGCACCGGCGGGCGCCGCCGACCCCGGAGAGAGCACCATCACGGGAGAGGCTCACGGGAACCATCGGGACGCCCACTACCATCTACGTCTGGTGGACGCCCTTATGCGGTGCCGACTCGGTCACACCGGGGGCCCGAACGCGCCCGTACGACCGGTCCACCACCGGCTCTCTACCGGAGCCCTTCCCCAACTCCTCTGGCACCCCGGATTGCGAGAACGATGACCGACGACGTCCTGCTGGTCCACGGCGGAAACCCGCTCGAAGGCGAGATCCGCGTCCGCGGTGCGAAGAACCTGGTCCCCAAGGCCATGGTCGCCGCCCTGCTCGGCCAGGGCCCCAGCAGACTGCGAAACGTCCCGGACATCCGCGACGTCAAGGTGGTTCGCGGTCTGCTGCAGCTGCACGGCGTGACGGTGCGCGCCGGCGACGAGGACGGCGAGCTGATCCTCGACCCCTCGCACGTCGAGAGCGCCAATGTCGCCGACATCGACGCACACGCCGGTTCCTCGCGGATTCCGATCCTCTTCTGCGGCCCGCTGCTGCACCGCCTCGGCCACGCCTTCATCCCGGGCCTCGGCGGCTGCGACATCGGCGGCCGCCCGGTCGACTTCCACTTCGAGGTGCTGCGCCAGTTCGGCGCCACCATCGAGAAGCACCCGCAGGGCACCTACCTGGTCGCCGCGCAGCGCCTGCGCGGCACCAAGATCGAGCTGCCCTACCCCTCGGTCGGCGCGACCGAGCAGGTGCTGCTCACCGCGGTGCTCGCCGAGGGCGTCACCGAGCTGCGCAACGCGGCCATCGAGCCGGAGATCGTCGACCTGATCTGCGTCCTGCAGAAGATGGGCGCGATCATCACGCTGGGCACCGACCGGACCATCCTGATCACCGGTGTGGACGAGCTGAACGGCTACACCCACCGTGCGCTGCCGGACCGCCTGGAGGCCGCTTCCTGGGCCTGCGCGGCGCTCGCCACCAAGGGCGACATCTACGTCCGCGGCGCCCGCCAGCTGGAGATGATGACCTTCCTCAACACCTTCCGGAAGGTCGGCGGCGCCTTCGAGGTGGACGACGAGGGCATCCGCTTCTGGCACCCGGGCGGCGAGCTCAAGGCGATCGCCCTGGAGACCGACGTGCACCCCGGCTTCCAGACCGACTGGCAGCAGCCGCTGGTCGTCGCGCTGACCCAGGCCACCGGCCTGTCCATCGTCCACGAGACGGTGTACGAGTCGCGGCTCGGGTTCACCGGCGCACTGAACCAGATGGGCGCGCACATCCAGCTCTACCGCGAGTGCCTGGGCGGTACCCCGTGCCGCTTCGGCGCCCGGAACTTCCTGCACTCCGCGGTCGTCTCCGGCCCCTCCAAGCTGATGGGCTCCGAGCTGGTCATCCCGGACCTGCGCGGCGGCTTCTCGTACCTGATCGCGGCGCTGGCGGCCGAGGGCACCTCGACCGTGCACGGCATCGACCTGATCAACCGCGGCTACGAGAACTTCATGGACAAGCTCCGTGACCTCGGCGCCCACGTCGAGCTGCCCAGCGAGCAGCTGGTCGACGCCTGATCAGCGGTCCGACACACGGCGAGAGGCCGGGCTCCCCACGCGGGGAGCCCGGCCTCTCGGGCGTTCAAGGGGTGGCTCAGGCAGCGCCCTTGGCGGCTTCCTTCAGCTTGGAGCCGGCGCTCACCTTGGCGCTGTAGCCCGCGGCGATCTGGATCGGCTCGCCGGTCTGCGGGTTGCGGGCGGTGCGGGCAGCGCGGTGGGTGCGCTCGAAGGTCAGGAAACCGGGGATGGTGACCTTCTCGTCGCCCTTGGCGACGACCTCGCCGACGATCTCGGCGAAGGCGGCCAGAACGGCGTCGGCGTCCTTGCGGGTCACCTCGGCGCGCTCGGACAGCGCGGCCACCAGCTCACTGCGGTTCATGTGTACTCCTGTGGTCTGTTCGCTTGCGGTGTGCGGGGGCCCATCGGTGCTCCCACCGGGGGGCACCCGGATGGGCCGCAGGTCCGCACACTGTGCTCATGCAGGCAATGCGTGGTCGCAGGCCGGGTCCGTACCCGATGCCGCGCGCCGGAGCCTTCGAAGGCCCGCCCGCCCGCCTGGATACGAATCCTGCCCCGACCGGCCCCGAGAAAGCCAATCGGGCCCCGGCCGGGCCACCCGAACAACGCCCGCCCGTTGGAGGTGTGACGCTCCGTCGGCTCCGGCGGACCGGGCGCGGGCGGCGGTCGGGACGACTCGCCGGAAGACCAGGGGGACGTTCCGTACTTGTCGGACACGCCTGCCCCGTGCAGGGCTACCGTACGCCCTACGACTGACAAGCCCAAACACGCCCCTCGCCCTTGTGTCGCAAGGGTTCGGGGCGGGCTGGGCGGGTATGACCGCTATTCGTGCGTTTGAGCGACCGACGACACGTCCGCCGGTCCGGTCGTCAGAGCTTGACGGTGGGGAAGGCGGAGGTGTCCAGGGTGCCCACGATGCCCGGGGTCGGACGGGCCGGCGCGGGGGCCTCCTGACCGCCCGCCAGGGCCGCCTCGCGCACCGCGGCGGCGACGGTCTTGGCGACGTCCTTGTGGAAGACGCTCGGGATGATGTAGTTCGCGTTCAGCTCGTCGTCGGCGACGGTGGTGGCCAGCGCCCGGGCGGCGGCGATCATCATCTCGGTGTTGACCGTACGGCTCTGGGCGTCCAGCAGGCCGCGGAAGACGCCCGGGAAGACCAGCACGTTGTTGATCTGGTTGGGGAAGTCGCTGCGGCCGGTGGCGACCACGGCGGCGGTCTGCCGGGCGATCCCGGGGTCGACCTCCGGGTCCGGGTTGGCCAGGGCGAAGACGATCGCGTCGGGGGCCATGGTGGCCAGGTCGTCGCCGTCCAGGACGTTCGGGGCCGAGACGCCGATGAAGACGTCCGCACCCGCCACGGCCTCCTTGAGGCTGCCGGTGCGGCCCGAGCGGTTGGTGTGCTCGGCGATCCACCGCAGGTTGTCGTTGAGGTCCCCACGGCCCTGGTGGACCACGCCCTGCACGTCCGCCACGGTGGCGTGCTCGACGCCGGCCGCCATCAGCAGCTTGAGGATCGCGGTGCCCGCGGCGCCGGCGCCCGACATCACCACGCGGATGTCGGCGATCTCCTTGCCGACCACCTTGAGCGCGTTGGTGAGGGCGGCCAGCACCACGATCGCGGTGCCGTGCTGGTCGTCGTGGAAGACCGGGATGTCCAGGGCCTCGCGCAGCCGGGCCTCGATCTCGAAGCAGCGCGGCGCGGAGATGTCCTCCAGGTTGATCCCGGCGAAGCCCGGGGCGATCGCCTTGACGATCGCGACGATCTCGTCGGTGTCCTGGGTGTCCAGGCAGATCGGCCAGGCGTCGATCCCGGCGAACCGCTTGAAGAGGGCCGCCTTGCCCTCCATGACCGGCAGTGCGGCCGCCGGGCCGATGTTGCCCAGGCCCAGCACCGCCGAGCCGTCGGTGACCACGGCGACGCTGTTGCGCTTGATGGTGAGGCGGCGGGCGTCCTCGGGGTTCTCGGCGATCGCCATGCAGACCCGCGCGACACCCGGGGTGTAGATCATGCTGAGGTCGTCACGGTTGCGGATCGGCAGCTTGGACGACATCTCGATCTTGCCGCCGAGGTGCATCAGGAAGGTGCGGTCCGAGACCTTGCCGATCGACACGCCGTCGATCGCCCGGAGCTTCTCGACGATCTCCTCGCCGTGTGCGACGGAGGAAGCCGCCACCGTGACGTCGATCCGCAGCGCCTCCAGGCCGGAGGCGGTGACGTCGAGGCCGGTCACCGATCCGCCGGAGGACTCCACGGCCGTGGTGATCGCGCTGACGGCGTTGCCCCGGGCCGGGACCTCCAGCCGTACCGTGATCGAGTTGGAGACACTGGGCACCGTCGCCATCGACGCTTCCTTCTTCCGTCTGTCCCGCAGGCTCAACATTTTGTTGAAGGCATCGCCTGCGCATGCTAGACCTCGATCGTCGCACCTTCCAAGGGGTAGCCAGAAATATCGTTCATTGAGTGTGCGGATCCGACAATCCGGCCGGCTCCCGCCGACCTTCCGCCGACTTCCGTCGCCGACTCCTTGCCTCTCCGGGCCGATGCGTTACATTGGACGGGCACCGGCTCGATCCAAGCCCCCGGGCCCAACCTTCGTCCCTTCGAGGGACCACTTGCCGCGAGGCGAGCATGGCGGGTCGGTGTACTAAACGTCTGAAGGCCCCTCACCGAAGCGGTGGGGGGCCTTCTTCCGTGGCTCCGACAGGGTCCGTCAGCTGCCGTCAGCCGTTTGCAGCAGCGCCGGCACGCCGGCCGCGTCCGGCAGGTCGTCCGGGCCGGACAGCACGGTCAGCCGCTGGGTCGCGCGGGTCAGCGCGACGTACAGCACCCGCAGGCCGGCCTCCGACTCGCCGGCGATTCCGGTCGGGTCGGCCACCACCGTCGCGTCGTACTCCAGGCCCTTCGCCTCCAGGCTGCCCAGCGGCACCACGCGCTCGCCCAGGCCCTCGGCCCAGCCGGCCGCCTCGGCCCGGCGGTCCATCGGCACGACGATCGCCACGGTGCCGTCCACCTCGGCCAGCAGCCGCTCCAGCTCCGCCCTGGCGGCCTTGCCGAACGCCGCCGGCGAAGGGTCGGTGACGGCCGCGAAGCGCGGCTCCACGCCCACGTGGCGGACCGCGCTCGGCGACGGCGTGCCCGGCGCGGCCAGCGCCAGCACCTTGGCCGCGACCTCGGCGATCTCGGCCGGGTTGCGGTAGTTCACGGTCAGCGTGAAGCGGCGGCGCGGCTTGCCGGACAGCACCTCGTCCAGCGCGGACTGGGCCTCCTGCGGGAACGGCCAGGAGGACTGCGCCGGGTCCCCGACGATCGTCCAGGTGGCCATCCGGGCCCGGCGGCCGATCATCCGCCACTGCATCGGGGTGAGGTCCTGGGCCTCGTCCACGATGATGTGGGCGTACTCCTTGCGCTCCACCGGCTGGCGCTCGCGCTGGCGGGTGGAGCGGTCGGCGAAGGTGGTGACCTCCTCCAGGCCGGTCAGCAGGTCCATCGCGTCCACCTCGCGGACCTTCGGCCGGGACGGCTCGCCGAGCAGCACCTGGAGCTCGTCCACCAGCGCGACGTCGTGCGCGGACAGCGCCCCCTCGCCCTCCGGGGACAGGTGGCGCCAGGAGGCGGCCAGCAGCCGCGCCTCGTCCGGAGTGACGACGCGGCGCGCGATCCGGTTGATGTGACGGTGCTGCCTGAGCGTGCCCAGCACCCGCCGCGGGGTCACGGCGGGCCACCAGGCGTCCAGGAAGTCCAGGAACGGCGCCTCGTCCGAGACGTACTCGTCGAAGCTCTCCTTCTCCTCCTGGCGCTGCTCCCGGGCGTAGTGGTCGGTGGGCTTCGGGAGGTCCTTGACGACCTCCTGCCACAGGGCGTCCAGCAGCAGCCGGCGGGCCCGCGGGCGCAGCAGGTTCAGCGGGGTGCCGCCGGAGCCCACCACGTTGCCGCGGACGGCCTTCAGCCGGCCCGCGTCGAGCTTCAGCACCTCGCCGCGGGCGACGACCTTCAGCTCCTGCGGCGCGCCCAGTTCCAGCGCCCCGCGGGCGGCCCGGCGCAGCAGCTGCGCCATCCGGGCCGAGCCCTTGACCCGGGCCGCCTCGGGGGTGTCGTAGGTGCCCGCCTCGATGCCGTCCACCAGGGAGCCGACGGCCCGGATGGCGACCTGGCCCTCCTCGCCGAGCGAGGGCAGCACGCCCTCGGTGTAGGAGACCAGCAGCGGGGTCGGCGAGACGACCAGGATGCCCCCGGCGTAGCGGCGGCGGTCCTGGTACAGCAGGTAGGCGGCGCGGTGCAGGGCGACGGCGGTCTTGCCGGTGCCGGGGCCGCCGGTGACGAGGGTGGCCCCGGCCGCGGCGGCCCGGATCACCTCGTCCTGCTCCTTCTGGATGGAGGAGACGATGTCGCGCATCGAGTGGCTGCGGGCGCGGCCCAGCGAGGCCATCAGCGCGCCGTCGCCGACCACGGCCAGCTCCTCGCCGTCCAGGGTCGGGGTGAGGTCGGGGCGCAGCAGGTCGTCCTCGACGCCGATCACCTTGCGGCCCTTGGAACGGATCACCCGGCGGCGGATGACCCGGCCGGGCTCGACCGGGGTGGCGCGGTAGAACGGGGCGGCGGCGGGCGCGCGCCAGTCGATCACCAGCGGGCCGTACTCGGCGTCCAGGACGCCCAGGCGGCCGATGTGGAGGGTCTCGGCGACGACCGGGTCGGCCGGGTCCATCGGGGTGTTCGAGGGGATGCCGTGCTCCTCCGGGGCGTCCGCCTGCTGGAGGTCGATCCGGCCGAAGAGGAAGTCCTCGAACTCGTTGTTGAGGCGCTGGAGGTGCGCGCCGGCCCGGTAGACCTGGGCGTCTCGCTCGGCGAGCGCGCCCGGGGTGCCGACCTGGACCCGCTTGGCGGCGTCCTCCAGGATGTACTCGGCCTCGGCGAGCTTCTCCTCCAACCGGTGGTAGACGGTGTCGAGGTGCTGCTGCTCACCGGCGATCTCGCGCGCGCGGACGGTCTCGTGATCGGCGGTGGGGGTGGTGTCCGTGTTGCTCATGGCCTCGGTGGTTGCGGCGGAATCCGGCTCCGGAAAACGAGCGGACGGATGATCCTACGCCGCGACCCCCGGGGCGCGCTGCTCCGGAACGTACAAAAGTTGAAGGCCGCCCTCCGCGGAGCGGTGGACGGCCTTCGGTGTGAACATGGGGTGGTGGAGATGCCGGGAATCGAACCCGGGTCCAGTGGAGTTAATTCAGGGCTTCTCCGAGCGCAGTCCGCTGTGATTTTCTCGGCCCTGGCGGTCACGCGGACAAGCCGCCAACAGGCCCAGCTGCTGTTTGATTTCCCATCCACCCCCGCAGCCCGGGCGGACGGTTGAGTTCCCTAGATTATGCCAGGGTCCGGGTCGGGAACTCCCCGGTCTGACACCCAAGCGCTATCGGTGCTTATTAGGCAGCGAGAGCGAACTGCTGGGAATCGCGCTTAGAGTTGGCGATTATTTTTTTGCGACACGTGGTTTACGAGATCATTGCCGCGTTCCTCGGCTCGCTTCCCCTGTTTCAACATCCCCTGTCGAAACCGATCATCCCCATGTTTTTTTGAGAAACAGCTCGGACGGTGACCGTCCGTGTTGCTTGCGCCATAGTACGCGAGGCGACGGGCGAGGGTCCAGCGGATTAACCCTGGCGCCGCCGCGCCGCCGCCACCGCGCGGGCCGTCTCGCGGGTGTCCTGCTTCTCGCGGAGCGTCTGGCGCTTGTCGTACAGCTTCTTGCCGACGGCGAGCGCGAGCTCCAGCTTGACCCGGCCGTCCTTGAAGTACAGCGAGAGCGGGATCAGGGTGTGGCCCGCGTCGCGGACCTTGGTCTCGATCTTGCGGATCTCCAGCTTGTGCAGCAGCAGCTTGCGCTTGCGCCGGGCCGCGTGGTTGGTCCACGTCCCCTGGGTGTACTCGGGGATGAAGACGTTGTCGATCCACGCCTCGTGGTTCTGGATGTAGGCGTAGCCGTCGACCAGGTTGGCCCTCCCCTCGCGCAGCGACTTGACCTCGGTGCCGGTGAGTACGAGGCCGCACTCGTAGGTGTCGAGGATCATGTACTCGTGCCGCGCCTTCTTGTTCTGCGCGATCAGCTTGTGTCCGGTTTCCTTTGCCATAGCGCGGTCATTCTCGCACTTCGGGGCGGGATCGGGCAGCTGCTTTAGCCGCGGGTTCCGGCGCTCAGGCCCGGGTGCCGAGCCCCGCGAGGACGCGCAGGGCGAGCGCGTCGGCGTCCTCGCCGGTGGCCGCCGGGACGTCGGGGGTGAGGCCGGTGCCGTCGAGGGAGCGGCCGGCCGGGGTGAAGTAGCGGCCGACGGTCATCTCCAGCACCGCGCCGTCGGCGAGCCGGCTGGGCTGCTGCACGGTGCCCTTGCCGAAGGTCCGCGCGCCCACCACGACGGCGCGGCTGCGGTCCTGGAGGGCGCCGGCGAGCAGTTCGGCGGCGCTCATCGTGCCGCCGTCCACCAGCACCACCAGCGGGGTGCGCTGGTCGCCGCCGCGCGGGGCGGTCAACTCCCTGGTCCCGCCGCGCTCCTGGTACGAGCCGACCGGGCCGCCGTCCAGGAAGATCCCGGCGGTGCCGGCGGCCTCGTCGACCAACCCGCCGGAGTTCCCGCGCAGATCGAGCACCACGCCGGTGTGCGGGGTGCGCAGCGCGGCGCGCACCCGATCGGCCACGCCGCTGGTGAAGGCCCGCACGGTGATCCGCAGGACGCCCCCGTCCAGGTGCTCGGCGGCGACCTGCTGACTGTCCAGCAGGGCGCGCCGCAGCCGCAGTTCGCGCACCTCGCCCCCGCCGCGCCGGACCTCCAGGGTGACCTCGGAGCCGGCCCTGCGCTCGCCGCCCTGGCCGCGCAGCCGCGCGACCACCTCGGTGACCGGCAGGTGGTCGGCCTGGTCCTGGCCGACCCGCAGCAGCCGGTCGCCGGGCGCGATCCCGGCCGCGGCGGCCGGGCCCTCGGGCGCGACCTGGGAGACCTCGGTCACGCCGTCCTCGCCGCGGCCCACGGACAGGCCGACGCCCAGGTACCGGCCGTCCAGGCCCTGGCTGAACTCGGCGTACTCCTGCGCGCTGTAGTACGCGCCCCAGCGGTCGCCGCTGGCCCCGAGCAGGTGCTCGGCCTGCTGCTCGGAGAGCGTGCTGCCGGCCGGGTCCGCCGGGAGCCCGCCGCCCGTGGCCCGGGCGGCGTCGACGGAGGGGCGCGGCAGGTCGCTCGGGTCGCCCCAGGCTCCGGTGGCCGCGCCGACCAGCAGGACGGCACCGAACACCAGGCTGAGGGCGGCCACCTGACGTGCCCTGCGCGGAGTTTGCAGCATGGCATCGGAGTGTAGACACCGTGCCGCGCGCGACGGGCCGGAACGGGGAGCGCGGAACGACGGCGGCCCCGGACGGCGCAGTGCCGTCCGGGGCCGCCGAGGCGTCCGGGATCAGACCTTGAGGTACTTGCGCAGCGTGAAGAACGCCGCCACGCCGGCCATGCCCATACCCACCACGACCAGCAGCGGTATCACCGCGAGCACCGAGCCGAGGCCGATGAAGTGGATGAACTGCACCCGGTCGGCCAGCCAGTTCTGGACGAAGAAGTGGCCGCCGATCAGCAGCCCGGAGGCCATCGCCGCGCCGAGCAGCGCGGCGAACGCGGCCTCGGCGATGAACGGCATCTGGACGTAGAAGTTCGAGGCACCGACCAGGCGCATGATGCCGGTCTCGCGCCGCCTGCTGTACGCCGACACCCGGACGGTGTTGACGATCAGCAGCAGGGCCACGAAGAGCATCAGCACCATGATCACGAAGGCCGCCGTCTGCAGGCCGTTGAGCAGGCCGAACAGGTTCTCCAGGATCTTGCGCTGGTCCTCGACCGACTTCACGCCCGGCTTGCCGGCGAAGGCGCTCTGGATCACGTCGTACTTGGTCGGGTCGTTGAGCTTGACCCGCCAGGACTGCGGCATGGCGTCCGGACCCAGGACGGAGATGAGCGGGTTGTCCGGGTTCATCTCCTTCCAGTGCTTGTACGCCTCGGGCGAGCTCTCGTACGTGGAGGACTGGACCACCGAGGTCATCTTGTCCAGCTGGTCCTTGATGTCCTGGACCTGCTGGTCGGTGGCCGCGCCCTTGTCGCACTGGGGCGAGTTGCGGGCATCCGCCTTCGTGCAGAAGTAGATGCTCACCTCGACCTTGTCGTACCAGTACCCCTTCATGCTGTTCACCTGGTCGCGGACCAGGAGCGAGGAACCGGCGAGGGCGAGGGAGAGCGCGACACTGACGACGACCGCGATGGTCATCGTCAGGTTGCGTCGGAGACCCACACCGATCTCCGACAGGACGAACTGGGCACGCATGCGGAACAACTCCAGGGTCGGTACTGCTCTGGGTCGGGCGGTTCGGGCCGGCGGCCCTACGGGGTCAGCGCTGGTGGGTCAGTGCTGGTACCCGTAGACGCCGCGGGCCTGGTCGCGGACGAGCAGTCCCTTGTCGAGCTCGATGACGCGCTTGCGCATCTGGTCGACGATCGCCTGGTCGTGGGTGGCCATCAGCACCGTGGTGCCGGTGCGGTTGATGCGGTCGAGCAGCTTCATGATGCCGACCGAGTTCTGCGGGTCGAGGTTTCCGGTGGGCTCGTCCGCGATCAGCAGCATCGGGCGGTTCACGAAGGCGCGGGCGATCGCCACGCGCTGCTGCTCACCACCGGAGAGCTCGCCCGGCATGCGGTCCTCCTTGCCGCCGAGGCCGACCAGCTCCAGCACCTCGGGCACCACCTTGTTGATGGCGCTCTTGGGCTTGCCGATGACCTCCAGGGCGAAGGCGACGTTCTGCGCGACCGTCTTGTTGGGGAGCAGGCGGAAGTCCTGGAAGACGGTGCCCAGCTGGCGGCGCATGTGCGGCACCTTCCAGTTGGACAGCTTGCCCAGGTCCTTGCCCAGCACGTGCACCGCGCCGGTACTGGGCCGCTCCTCGCGCAGGCACAGGCGCAGGAAGGTGGACTTGCCCGAGCCGGACGAGCCGACCAGGAAGACGAACTCGCCCTTCTCGATCTCCAGCGAGACGTTGTCCAGGGCGGGACGGTTCTGCTTGGGATAGGTCTTGGAGACGTTGTCGAATCTGATCACGGCTGCATCACGGAGGCCATCCTAGGCGGCGCCAGTCCTCGGTCGGTCCGCCCCGGGGGCCCGGTCCGGGCGCGGGCGAAAGGAGCGCGGAGGGCGGCTCCCGGTCTGGGACCATACGCGAATCGGCAACCGGCCCGCAGGGGCAGCCCATGACAGTTCTCGGAATCTGCGGGAGAATGTCCGTTTATGCCCCGAATATTGCGAGGCATCTCACAGCCCGGGAGCCGGAAGCGCCGGAACCTGGCAGAGTGGAGGTGGCGACCGTGACCGGCCGCTCCCCCGTACAGGGCAAGAAATGGAACCAAAGCCCCGTCCGGTGCGTTTGCAGTAAGCAGCGAGGAGGAGATCGCATGACCTGCGACCATCTGGTGTGCGCCAACTGCAACGGCCGCGTCAGCGACGGGCGTTGCCCGGTGTGCCGCGCCAACCGGGCCCGGCTGCAGGAGCAGCAGGGGCCGTTCGCCGCGCTCTCCCCCGCGCTGCTGCTGGCCCTGGTGGCCGGGCTGCTCGCGGTGGCGCTGATCGCCCGGCAGGCGCTGGCCTGATTCCGTCGACCGACGACGAAGGGCCCCCGACCGCTGCGGTCGGGGGCCCTTCGCTCTGTGTTCTGCCGTGTGCCCGGCGCGCTACCCGGCGCCGGTCCCGCGCTGCTCGCGCCGGCGGACAGCGGCCTCGATGCCGTGCTCGGTCATCGAGGCCGACCTGCTCACGCCTCGGTCGACGTCTCGCGCTGCTTGCGCCAGCGGATCCCGGCCTCGATGAAGCCGTCGATGTCGCCGTCCAGCACGGCCTGCGGGTTGCCGGCCTCGTACGCGGTGCGGACGTCCTTGACCATCTGGTACGGGTGCAGGACGTAGGAGCGCATCTGGTTGCCCCAGGAGCTGCCGCTGTCCTTGAGCGCGTCCATCGCCGCCTTCTCCTCCTGGCGGCGCCGCTCCAGCAGCTTGGCCTGGAGGACGTTCATCGCGGACGCCTTGTTCTGGATCTGCGAGCGCTCGTTCTGGCAGGAAACCACGATGCCGGTCGGGAGGTGCGTGATGCGCACCGCCGAGTCGGTGGTGTTGACGCCCTGGCCGCCGGGGCCGGAGGCGCGGTAGACGTCCACGCGCAGGTCGCCCTCGTCGATGTCGACGTGGTCGGACTGCTCGACGACCGGGAGCACCTCGACGCCGGCGAAGGAGGTCTGCCGGCGGCCCTGGTTGTCGAACGGCGAGATGCGGACCAGGCGGTGGGTGCCCTGCTCGACCGAGAGGGTGCCGTAGGCGTACGGCGCCTTCACGGTGAAGGTCGCGGACTTGATGCCGGCCTCTTCGGCGTACGAGGTGTCGTACACCTCGGTGGGGTACCCGTGCCGCTCGGCCCAGCGCAGGTACATGCGCATCAGCTGCTCGGCGAAGTCGGCGGCGTCCACGCCACCGGCCTCGGCACGGATGTTGATCAGCGCCTCGCGGGCGTCGTACTCGCCGGACAGGAGGGTGCGGACCTCCAGCTCCTCGACCGCCTTCTGGAGGGCGACGAGCTCGACCTCGGCCTCGGCGCGGGTGTCCGCGTCGTTCTCGGCCTCGGCCAGCTCGAACAGCACGCCGAGGTCGTCGATGCGACCGCGGAGGCCCTCGACGCGGCGCAGTTCGCCCTGGAGGAAGGAGAGCCGGCTGGTCACCTTCTGCGCGTTCGCGACGTCGTCCCACAGGGTGGGGGCGGCTGCCTCCTCCTCCAGGACCGCGATGTCGGCCCGGATCTTGTCCAGGTCGAGGACGGCCTCGATCGACCCCATGGTCGTATCGAGGTTCTTGAGCTCTTCGGAAGGATCGACGGCTGCCACGCCCCCCAGGGTAATGGTTCCGGGGGTGGTCATGACGACACCCCCGTTCCCACCGGGGTCAGGGCGCCCGCGGGGCGGTGCTGTGGACGACCGGACGGGCCGGCCGGCCGCCGTCCGGCCCGGTGGCCGCGAAGGCCGTCCAGGCCGCGGCGGCGCCCGCCAGCAGCAGGACGGTGGCCAGCAGGACGGCCAGCAGCCGGCGGCGGCGCAGCAGGGCCTGGCGGTCCCGGCGATGCCCCGGGGCGGTGCGCTGGGCCCGGGACTCGGCGGCGTACGCGGCCAGCTCCTCCGCGGACGGGCGGCGCAGGCTGGTGTGGGTGTCCCGGGTGGAGTCCGGGGCGGCGCCGGGGACCAGCGGGACGGCCGGGCCGCGACGGCGCTTGTGCAGGCCCGGGCCGGTGTCGGCCTCGGCGTAGACCGCCTCGCCGGGGGTCAGCTGCTCCTCGGCCGGGGCGCGGCCCTGGGCGGGCAGGGCGATCACCGGCAGGCCGGCCAGCGACGGCAGCTGCTCGCGCAGCCGGGCGGCCAGCTCGGCGGCCCGCAGCCGGGAGGCGGGGGCCTTGGCCAGGCACTCGGAGATGATCCGCCACAGCCCGTCCGGCAGGCCGGGGATCGGCGGCACCTGCTCGGTGACGTGCCGGCGCAGCACCGCGCCGGTGTGGCCGCCGCCGAAGGGGGTGAAGCCGGCCAGCAGCTCGTAGAGGACGGTGGCGAGGGCGTAGATGTCGACGGCGGCGCGCGGCTCCAGGCCCTCGATGATCTCGGGGGCGAGGTAGTCGGGGGTGCCGATGATCCGGGTGGCGCGGGTGCGGCGCGGGGCGTCGACCAGGCGGGCCACGCCGAAGTCGGTCAGCTTGGCGCGCGGGGCGCCGCCGGGGCCGGGGGCGGCGGCGAGGTCGAGCAGGACGTTCTCCGGCTTGACGTCGCGGTGGACGATCCCGGCCGCGTGCGCGGCGGCCAGGCCGTCGGCGACGTCGGCGATGATCGAGGCGGCGGTCTGCGGGGGCAGCGCGCTGTCCCGTTCCAGCCGGGAGCGCAGGTCGGTGCCCTGGACCAGCTCCATCACCAGGGCGAGGTCGCTGCCGTCCACGACCATGTCGCGCACGCCGACCACCCGGGGGTGGTCGAGACTGGTCAGCGCGGTGCGCTCCTGGACGAAGCGGCCGACCAGCACCTGGTCGGAGGCGAGGTCCTCGCGCAGCAGCTTGACCGCCACCGGGCCGTCGGGCCCCTCACCGAGCCAGACCGTCCCGGCCGAACCCCGGCCGATCACCTGGTGGACGGTGTACCGGCTGCCGATCTTGCGTGCCAATGCTGCTCCGTGGGCGGCGGGAGCGCTCCGGGGGTCCGGTTCGCTCGGTGGGGCGGGACAACAGCGACCAACCTACGCGCCCGGAGGCCCCGCGGGGGCCGCCTGAGGGGCCCGGAGCGGGAGTCTCGGGCAGGAAATCTCGTGAATTGTCGACAAAGCGTCAATCTTGCCGTCCGGCACGGGTTCGAAGGCCCGGAACGGTCCGCCACGGCCCGGTCCGCAGCCCGAACCGGCCCGAAGCGGGTCGTTCCGGGCTCCCCGACCGGGCCGGACCGGGCCCCGGCGGCGCTACTTGCCGAAGACGCTGTTCACCCAGTCCCGCGCCGAGTCGAACCAGCCCACGGCGTTGTCCCAGTAGTGCGGCAGCGGCGTGAAGTTCCACAGCGCCAGCGCGGCCACGGCCAGCACCAGCAGCACCATCAGGCAGCCCTTGAGGCAGCCGAGCCCCGGGATGTACATCCGGTTGCGGCTGCGCGGGCGCCGCTCGCGGGCCGGCGCGGGCTCGCGGCGGGCGGGCTCGCGCGGCGGCTCCTCGCGGCGCGGCGGCGCCTCCCGGTACTGCGGCGCGGGCGGCTCGGCCCGGCGCGCCGCCGGGGCGGGCGGCGGCGGGTAGCCGCCCTGCGGCCGGCCGTACCCGGCCGGGGCCTGCCGGTTGCCACCGGGCGGCTGGGCCTGCGGCTGCCGGCCCTGGCGTCCGCCCTGGGGGTCCTGACCGCCAGGCCGGGCCTGGTAGGGCGGCGGGGCCACCGGCGGGCGCTGCGCGTAGCCGGGCGGCGGCGGGGCCTGCCGGTAGCCGGCCGGCGGCTGCCCCTGCGGCGGACGGCCCGGCGCTCCCCGGCCGGGCTGCCCCCCGTGTCCGGCCTGGTAGGGCGGCGGGGCGACCTGCGGCTCGCCGTACTCCTCGTAGTCCTCCGGGCCGAAGTACCCGACCTCGGTCTGCTGGTTGCGGTCCCGCGCCGCGCGCAGCTGGGTCTGCCACGGGTGCGGCGCCTCCTCCTGCGGGCCGGGGGGCGCGGTGGGCGGGGGCGGCGGCACGGCGACGGGCGGCATCACCCGGGTGCGATCGGGGGCGCCGTACGGGGGCGCGGGCGGCTGCTGGGTGCCCATCACCCGGGTCGCCGCGGCCGGGTCGTGGTGCGGGGCGCCGGGGGCGGTCGGCGGCAGCACCTGGGTCCGGTCGTCGGTGCCGGGCGGTCCCGGGACGGTCCCGGGGACGACGGTGGGCTGCGGGTCGGGCTGCAGCAGGGCGGCGACGGCCAGCGCCTCGTCCACCGCCGCCGGCGAGGCGTGCACGCCGACACCGGCGGCGACCACCCGCAGGGCGCGGGCCAGCGAGGTGGCGCCGGGCCGCTGGGCCGGGTCCTTGCGCAGGCAGCGCTCGATCACCGTCCAGAGCGGCTCGGGCATGGTGCTGGGCCGCTGCGGCTCCTGCGCCAGGTGGGCCTGGAGGACCGCGAGCGCGCCGTCGCCCTGGAACGGCTGGCGTCCGGTGACCAGCTCGTACAGCATGATCCCGGCGCCGTACACGTCCACCGCGGAGGTCTGCGGGCGGCCCTCGGCGGACTCCGGCGCGACGTACGCGGGGGTGCCGACGAACTCGTGGGTACGGGTGACGCCCGGGGAGTCGGCGAGGCGGGCGATGCCGAAGTCGGTGAGCAGCGGGTGCATCCGCTCGACGCCGTCCACCACGGTGGAGGCGAGCAGCACGTTGGCCGGCTTGAGGTCGCGGTGGACGATGCCGTCCGCGTGGCTGGCCGCCAGCGCGTCCGCCACCTGGGCCATCAGCAGGGCGCCCGCGATCGGGCTGAACGGGCCGTTGGCGCGCAGGTAGCGGGCCAGGTCGGGGCCCTCCACGAGGTCCATCACCAGGGCCAGCAGCTCGCCCTCGACGACCAGGTCGCGGACCCGGACGATGTTGGGGTGGGACAGCCGCAGCAGCAGCGAGCGCTCGCGCAGGAAGCGCATCACGACGTCGGGGTCGGCCGCCAGCTCCTCGCGCAGCACCTTGATCGCCACCCGCTGCCCGGGCTCGCTGCCCGGCGCCTGGACGTCGTCGCGCACCACGCCGCGCCAGACGGTGCCGGTCGCACCCCGTCCGAGGGTCTCATCCAGCAGATACTTGCTGCCGACTGGCCGCACCTGTCGCACTCCTCGCCGTGCCGCCCGCGCGGGGCGCTCCTCCGCCGGTGCGGTGAGCCTGCCGGGCCCGTGTCTGCGGCCACTCTAACGGTGTCCGTTCGGGTTTTCGGGGTGACCGGCAGGGCATCCGAGCAGGGTTGGGGGACATCCCCTAGGGGAGTGCCCGGAGCCGGTCGGCGGGCCTGCCCGGGGGCCGCGAGGGGGGCGGTTGACCTGACCCACCGTCGCCTCCACCATGGCGATGATCGCAAGATCGTCAAATCCGGTACCGTGCGCGGACCGTCCGTGCCGGATGGCAGGATGGACACTCGCCACTCGTGTGGCCCAATGGGGTCGCCGCGGCCGCCCGGTGCGTCCGCGACGGCGCCGGGGTACCAGGCTTCACACCAGCAGAAGGGACCCGCGGGCGAGATGCAGATCCGGCTGACCGTCCTCCGACCGCGCAGCGGCCCGACCGCCGCCGGCTCCGCCATCCCCTACGTGGACGTGCTGGTCACCGCTCCCGTCGGCACCGCGCTCGGCGCCATCGCGGGCGCCCTCGCCGGCGCGGTCGGCGTGCGCGGACCGCGGGCCGCCACCCATGTGCACCTGTACGCCGGGGCACACCGGGTGGACGAGCACACCCTGCTCGGCCACCCCCCGCTGCTCGACGGAGCCGTCCTCAGCCTCAACGAGCCCGACCCGACCGCCGACGACTCCGACGACACCCCCGCCGTCGCCGAACTGCGCGTGGTCGGCGGACCGGACGCCGGCGGCGTGCACCGGCTGCACGGCCGGGAGATCCGGATCGGCCGTTCCGGTGAGGCCGACGTCCCGCTCGACGACCCGGACGTCTCCCGGCTGCACCTCGCGCTGCACCTCACCGAGGACGGCCGGGTCTCCGTCCGCGACCTCGGCTCCACCAACGGCACCACCCTGGACGGCCGGCTCGTCCCGCCCGGCCCGCCCGAGGCCGCCGTCCCGCTGGAACCCGGCGCCCTGCTGCGGATCGGCGAGTCGACCCTGCAGGTGACGGCCCCCGACCCGGCCGACGCCACCGGGGCCGTCCGCGCCGCCCTGCCCGACGGCCACGGCCACCTCCAGCTCGCCGCGCCGGGCCCCGTCCGGCCCGCGCCGCCGGCGGCCGAACCGCCCGCCGCCCCCGAGCCCGCCGCCGGCCGCGGCCGCGGCCTGTTCTCCCTGCTGCCCGGCCGCACCACCGAACCGCCCGGCCAGGAGAGCGCCGAACGCCACCACGCCGCCGTACGGCTGCGCCAGACCGCCGCCCAGCGCGAACGCTGGCCCGACCTCGCCGCCCTGCTGCTCGGTGCCGTCGGCCCCGGCCCGCGGCTGTGGGAGCGCGGCCCCGGCCACCCCGACGCGCTCACCCTGCGCCTGGGCACCGCCGACCGCCCCGGCGGCCCCGGCACCACGCCCGGCACCCTGTTGCCCGCCGTCCCGGTCACCCTCGACCTGCAGACCGCCGGCAGCCTCGGCCTCTGCGGCCCGCGCGAACGCCTGGACGCGCTCACCCGCGGCGTCGTCGCCCAGCTCGCCGCACTGCACCCGCCCACCGGCCTGAGCCTGGTCGTGGTCGACGCCGACCCGACCCGCGCCCCCGAGGAGCGCGCCGACACCTGGGCCTGGGCCCTGTGGCTGCCCCACCTGCGCCCGGCCGACGGCCAGGACTGCCGCCTGCTGCTCGGCCTCGACGACGAACAGGCCACCGCCCGGCTGACCGAGCTCACCGCCCGGCTCAGCGGCCCCAGCGGCCTCGGCGGCCACCCCGCCACGGTGGTCGTGGTGGACGGCCGACCGGCCACCGAGACCGCCCGGCACGCGCTCGACCTGCTGCTGCGCCAGGGCCCCGCGGTCGGCATCTTCCCGATCTGCCTCGCCGAGCAGCCCGAACTGCTCCCCCGCGGCCTCGGCGCCACCGCCCTGATCACCGGCGAGGTCGGCACCCAGCTCTCGCTCGACCGCCCCGTCGCCCGCGGCCGCGAGACCCTGCACGAGGTCTCGCTGGACGCCGTCTCCGACGCCTGGGCCGAACGGCTGGCCCGCGTCCTCGCCCCGTTGCGCGAGGCCACCCCGGCCGCCCGCGGCCCGCTGCCCGACGCGCTGCGCCTGCTCGACCTGCTGCAGCTCGACACCGTCACCCCGGCCAAGCTGTCCGCCCGCTGGGCCGCGCACGCGGGCGGCATCGGCGCCGCCACCGCGCTGCTCGGCACCACCCGGGACGAGCTGTGCACGCTCGACCTGGCCGACCCCGAGCTCGCCCTCCCCTCCCCCGACCCCGGCGGCCCGCACCTGCTGATCGGCGGCGGCCGCGGCTCCGGCAAGACCGAGCTGCTGCGCACCCTGATCGCCTCGCTCGCCGTCTCCGAGCGCCCCGAGCGGCTGACCGTCACGATCGTCGAGGGCCGGGCCACCGAGGACGGCCTGGACGGCTGCACCGAGCTGCCGCACGTCACCGGCCTGGTGAACGCCGCCACCGACCCGCGCGCCGCACTCCTCGCGGCCGAGGCGCTGGAGGACGAACTCACCCTGCGGGAGCGGTTGTTCGACGGCCTGGACTTCGCGTCCTGGCACGCCGCACGGATCCTGGACGGCCAGCACGGCCGGCACGGCCTGGACGAGCAGCCGGCGGACCATCCGCAGGTGCCGGTGCCCGCCACCGTCGGAGCCGCGGCCGCCTCGGCGCCCAGGATCATCGCGCCGCGCAGCGCGGACGGCCCCCGGCCGGGCACCCCCGCGACGCCCGCCTCCGCCTCGCCCGTCCCGGCCCGCCTGGTCGTCGTCGTGGACGACTACGACGCCCTGCTCTCGCCCACCTCCCCGGCCGGCCGGCCGCTCGCCCGCGCGCTCGCCGGCATCGCCCGCCGCGGCGGCCCGCTCGGCGTCCACCTCGCCGTCGCCACCGGCCGCCCGGAGGAGAGCGCCGGCACCGAGGTGGACGAGGCCGCCCTGCTGCGGATCGCGCTGCGCACCGACGACCCGGCCGACTCCGACCTGCTGATCCACCTCGGCGACGCCGCCGCCCTCCCCGAGGACACCCCCGGCCGCGGCTACCTGCGGCTGCCGGACGGCGGCGTCACCGCCTTCCAGACCGCCCGGATCAGCGGGCGCATCCCGCGCACCGCCACCCTGCGCCCGACCGTGGTCGCGATCGACCCGCTCCAGCTCGGCGCCCCGCCCGCCCGTCGGCCGGTCCGCGAACTCGGCAACGGTCCCACCGACCTCGCCCTGCTCGCCAGCGCCCTCCAGCGCGCCGCCGCGCAGCGCTGATCCGACGGCGGCCCGCTCCCCGGCGTGGCCGCTGCCGGTTCCGGCAGCGGGCCTCCCCGACGGACAGCCCCGCCCGGACGACGGAGGGCCCCGGCGAACCATCCGGTTCGTCGGGGCCCTCCGCGGCCGGTCAGCCGGTCGGCCCGGTCAGACGCACTTCAGGTCGCGGTTCACCACGGCCATCCCCGCGACCTTGCCGTCCGCCATGGTGAACTCGTACTGCCAGCCCTGCTGACCCTCCACCGGGAACACGTACTTCCCGCTCTTGGCCGGCTGGAGGCCCTTGGCGCCGTACGCCGCCTGCAGGGCCTCCAGGGTGGTGCCGGCGCCGATGCCCTCGGCCGTCTTCGCCTCCGCCGGGGCGACCAGCTCGCGCAGGCCGGCCGCGGCGAAGGAGACCCGGCCGGTGGCCAGGTACGCCTTCTCCTTGGTCTCCCGGGCGACCATCATGTCGACGATGGACTGCGTGGCGTCCGCCATCAGCTTGGCGGTGGCGGCCGAGTCCTTGGCTGCGGCGGCCGAACCGGCGGCGGCCGCCGCCGCGTCCTTCGCGGAGGCGTTCGGCGGCAGGGTGCCCCCGGGGGCGGGGGTCTTGCCGGCGGCCGCGTCCGCCTTGGCGTTGAGGTCCTTGTAGCGGGCCTCGGTGGCCGCCTCGGCGGTCATCCGGGCCTGGTCCGGCGCCGGGCCGCCCTTGTAGACGAAGTCCGTGCAGCCGTCGAGCAGCGAGACGGGCGCGGCCTCCAGCGCTCCGGTGGCCAGACCCGCGTCCTTCGCCATGCCCGGCTTCAGGCCGCGGTAGCCGGCCGCCGTGAAGGCCTCCGGCCCCTTGGGCGCGGGCGCCGCCGAGGACGCGCCCGGCTGGGCCGTCGCCGCGGTGTCGGCCTTGGCCGGGTCCTTCTTCTTGTCGTCGGACGAGCAGGCGGCCGCTCCGGCGACCAGCAGCGCCACCGAGATGCCCACGCCGACCGCGCGGACCGCGGCCCGGTTCTTCCCCATGTTCTTTCCCCCCACTTGGTTGTTCGAGGATCACCGTAGCGAAGGGCCACCCGTGATCCACAATCGGTTTCCGGGGGTCGCTGGGGCGGCCGCGCGAGCGGTGGGGTCGGGGCGCACGGCACGGGGCCCGGGGACGCGCAATGGCGTCCGGACACGCGGAAGGGCCCGCGTCCGGGGACGCGGGCCCTTCCGTGCGGCTGTCCGTCAGCGCATCGAGCCGGTGCGCAGCAGGGTGCGGATGACGCGCATCGCGACCGAGAGGCTGGACAGCTCGTAGTTGTCCGAACCCCTTATGTCGTCGAGGGTGCTCTTGGCCCGGTTGAGCAGCGTGGCGTTGAGCTCGGCCCAGGCCGTGTAGCGCTCCTCCGGGGTGGCGCCCTCGGGGCCGCAGGCCAGGATGTCGGCGGTCAGCGCCGCGTGCGCCGCGAAGAGGTCCTCGCGGATCGCGGCCCGGGCCATCGACGACCAGCGGTCGGTGCGGGGCAGCTCGATGATGCGGTCGAGCAGGTGCGAGATCTGCAGCCGGTCGCCCAGGTCGTAGTACAGCTCGGCGACGTCGGCGACGTCCTTGCCGGAGCGGTCCGCGACCTCGGTGATGTCCAGGGTCGGGAAGACCGAGGAGAGGCCGGCGATCCGGGTGGCCAGCTCCTCCGGCACACCGGCCGCGGCGAGCTCGTCGTACACGGACTCGAACCAGGTGAGGTCCTCGCCGCGCAGCGGCTTGGGCAGCGAGCCCCAGACCTGGTTGACCCGGTCGTGGAAGAACTCGATGGTGCCGGCGATGTCGAGCGGCTGGCGGCGGTTGTTGAGCATCCACCGGGTGGCGCGCTCGACCAGGCGGCGCGAGTGCAGGCGCATCTTGGTCTGCACCCGGGCCGGGACCTGGTTGTCCAGGCCCTCGATCTCGCCCCAGATCGTCTCCAGGCCGAAGACGGCCCGCGCGGCGGTGTGCGTCCGGGCGATCTCCTCGTAGGTCGCGCCGGTCTCCTCCTTCAGGCGGAAGGCGAAGGTGCAGCCACCGCGGTTGATCGTGTCGTTGACGATCAGCGTGGTGATGATCTCGCGGCGCAGCGCGTGGCTGTCGATCGCGTCGGCGAACCGGGCCCGCAGGGCGCTGGGGAAGTACTCGTGCAGCGCGGCGTGGAAGTACGGGTCGTCGGGCAGGTCGGTGGCGAGCAGCTCGTCGGCCAGGATGATCTTGGTGTAGGCGAGCAGCACGGACATCTCGGGCTGGGACAGCCCGCGGCCGTTCTGCTGGCGGTCACGGATCTGGCGCTCGGTGGGCAGGAACTCCAGCGCCCGGTCCAGGCGGCCGGCCGCCTCGAAGCGGTTGATCATCCGGGAGTGGACGTTGACCATGCTGTGCGCCTGGGCCACGGCGTTGGCCAGCACCACGTTCTGCGCGTAGTTGTTGCGCAGCACCAGGTGGCCGACCTCGTCGGTCATCTCGGCCAGCAGGGCGTTGCGCTGCTTGACCGTCATGTCGCCCTCGGCGACGACCTGGTTGAGCAGGATCTTGATGTTGACCTCGTGGTCCGAGGTGTCCACACCGGCCGAGTTGTCGATCGCGTCGGTGTTGATCCAGCCGCCGGTGCCCTCCGGGCCGCCGGTGGCCGCGTACTCGATGCGGCCGAGCTGGGTGCAGCCGAGGTTGCCGCCCTCGCCGATGACCCGGGCCCGGACCTGCTCGCCGTTGACCCGGATGGCGTCGTTGGCCTTGTCGCCGACCTCGGCGTTGGTCTCGGCGGAGGACTTGACGTAGGTGCCGATGCCGCCGTTCCAGAACAGGTCGACCGGCGCCTGCAGGATCGCCTTCATCAGCTCGGCCGGGGTCAGCTTGCCCGCCTCGACGCCGAGCGCGGCGCGGACCTGGGGGCTCAGCTGGATCGCCTTGGCGGACCGCGGGAAGACCCCGCCGCCGGCCGAGATCAGCGACTTGTCGTAGTCGTCCCAGGAGCTGCGCGGGAGGTCGAACAGGCGGCGGCGCTCGGCGTACGAGGCGGCCGCGTCCGGGTTCGGGTCGAGGAAGATGTGGCGGTGGTCGAAGGCGGCGACCAGGCGGATGTGCTCGCTGAGCAGCATGCCGTTGCCGAAGACGTCGCCGGACATGTCGCCGATGCCGATGACGGTGAAGTCCTCGGTCTGGGTGTCGACGCCGAGCTCGCGGAAGTTGCGCTTGACCGACTCCCAGGCGCCGCGGGCGGTGATGCCCATGCCCTTGTGGTCGTAGCCGGCCGAGCCGCCGGAGGCGAACGCGTCGCCCAGCCAGAAGCCGTACGACTCGGCGACGCCGTTGGCGATGTCGGAGAAGGTCGCGGTGCCCTTGTCGGCCGCGACGACCAGGTAGGTGTCGTCCTCGTCGTGGCGGACCACGTCGGCCGGGTGCACGACCTCGCCGCCGACCAGGTTGTCGGTGATGTCGAGCAGCGCCGAGATGAACGTCTTGTACGAGGAGACGCCCTCGGCCAGCCAGGCGTCGCGGTCCACCGACGGGTCCGGCAGCTGCTTGGCGACGAAGCCGCCCTTGGCGCCGACCGGGACGATGACGGTGTTCTTGACCATCTGCGCCTTGACCAGGCCCAGGATCTCGGTGCGGAAGTCCTCGCGCCGGTCGGACCAGCGCAGACCGCCGCGGGCGACCTTGCCGAAGCGCAGGTGCACGCCCTCGACCTGCGGCGAGTAGACCCAGATCTCGAACGCCGGGCGCGGGGCCGGCAGGTCCGGGACGGCCTTCGGGTCGAACTTCATCGACACGTAGGTGTGCCAGTCGCCGTCGGCGGCGTGCTGGAAGAAGTTGGTCCGCAGGGTGGCCTTGATGAGGTTCAGGAAGGAGCGCAGGATGCGGTCCTCGTCCAGCGAGACGACCTCGTCGAGGGCGCCGGACAGCTCCTCCAGGATGCCCTCGGTCAGCTCCAGGGCGCCCGAACGGTGGCTCGGGCTCAGCCGGGCCTCGAACAGGTTGACCAGCAGGCGGGTGGTGTGGGTGTTGTTGCGGAGCGCGTCCTCCATGTAGTCCTGGGAGAACGTGGAGCCCGCCTGGCGCAGGTACTTGGCGTACGCGCGCAGCATCATCGCCTGCCGCCAGGTCAGCCCGGCGGTGAGGACCAGCTCGTTGAAGCCGTCGTTCTCGGCCTTGCCGGTCCAGGTGGCCGCGAAGGTCTCCTGGAAGCGCTCGCGGGCCTCGTCGCTGAGCCCGGTGGCCTCGCGCAGCTTCAGGCCGAAGTCGATGACCCACGCGGTGGTGCCGTCGGAGCGGCGCAGCGCGTACGGGTGCTCGTCGAGCACCTCGACGCCCAGGCGCTGGAGGACGGGCAGGACCTCGGTGAGCGAGATCGGGCCGCCGACGCGGTAGATCTTGAAGCGGCGCTCGTCGTCGCCGGCGCCGACCGGCTGGTACAGGTTCAGGCGGAAGTCGCCCGCGCCGTGCAGCGACTCGATCTGCTTGATGTCGGAGACGGCGGTGCGCGGCGGGAAGTCGGCGCGGTAGCCGTCGGGGAAGGCGTTGGCGTACTTGTGGCCGAGCTCGGCGGCCTTCTCCTCGCCGAGTTCGAGGTGGAGCTGGTCGTGGAAGCCGTCCATCCAGAACCGGGCGGCCTCGGCCAGGCGGTTCTCGATCCGCTCGATGTCGGAGTCCGAGAGCTGCGGCAGCTCGGTGCCCGGGGCGACCCGGACCACGAAGTGCAGACGGGTCAGCACCGACTCGGTGGCGTACACCGTGTAGTCGATGGTGGCGCCGTTCAGCTCCTCCTTGAGGATGTCGGTGAGCAGCAGCCGGATGCGCGTGGTGTAGCGGTCGCGCGGCAGGTAGATGAAGGCGGAGAAGTAGCGCCCGTACTCGTCCTGGCGCAGGAAGAGGCGCAGCTTGCGGCGCTCCTGCAGGTACAGCACGCTCGTGGCGATCGAGAGCAGCTCGGAGGCCGGGGTCTGGAAGATCTCGTCCCGGGGGAAGGTCTCCATGATCTGCAGCAGGTCGCGGCCGTCGTGGCTCTCGCTGGAGAAGCCGGAGTCCTCCAGGACGGCCTGGACCTTGCGGCGCACGACCGGGATGCGGGTGACCGACTCGGTGTAGGCGGCGGAGGAGAACAGGCCGAGGAAGCGGCGCTCGCCGATCGGCTCGCCGGCGGCGTTGAACTTCTTCACGCCGACGTAGTCGAGGTAGGCCGGGCGGTGCACGGTGGCGCGGCTGTTGGCCTTGGTCAGGACGAGCAGCTTCTTCTCGTGGGCCTTGGCGCGCACCGGCGCGGAGAGGCGGCCGAAGGCCTCGCTGACCGAGTGGTGGCGGTCGTCGTGGCTGTGCGGGTCGGAGCGCAGGATGCCCAGGCCCGTCCCGGCGACGGCCTTGAGGACCTCTTCGCCCTCGTGCTCGACCAGGTCGTACTCGCGGTAGCCGAGGAAGGTGAAGTGGTCGTCGGCGAGCCAGCGCATCAGCTCCCAGGCCTCGCCGACCTCCTGCTCGGGCAGGCCGGCCGGGGGCTCCTCGGCCAGCTCGTCGGCCAGGCGCAGCGCGCTCTCGCGCATCTTGCCCCAGTCCTCGACGACCTCGCGGACGTCGCCGAGCACGCGGCGCAGGTCGCCCTCGATGGTGCGCAGGTCGTCGCGGTCGGTCTCGCGGTCGATCTCGATGTGCATCCACGACTCGACGGTCGCGTCGGCCGGCCACTCGGTGCCGGCGGCCTGGCTGCGGGAGCAGGCGTCGACGTCCAGGATCTCCAGCAGCTTGCCGGTGATGTCACGGCGGACGACCAGCTGGGGGTGGATCACGATGTGGATCGCGCGGTCCTGGCGGGACAGCTCGTTGGTGACGGAGTCGACCAGGAACGGCATGTCGTCGGTGACCACCTCGACGACCGTGTGGCCGCAGGACCAGCCGTTCTCCTCGACCGAGGGGGTGTGGACCCGCACCTCGGCGGTGCCCTGCGGGCGCTTGAGGCCCAGGCGGTAGTGGGAGGCGGCCGCCCCGTAGACGTCGACCGGGTCGCGGTCGACCAGGTCCTCGGGCGCGGTGTGGAGGTAGTAGTGGTGCAGGTACGCGGTCAGAGCGCCGTTGCTCAGACCCTCTCCCGGCGCCGCTCCCCCTACCTGGCTGTTCTCAGCGGCTGCGGCTGCCTTCTTGAGCAGTTCGGCCTTGGCTGCGTCCAGCTTGGTCTGCATGACTTCTTGGCTCCTGTCGCGCGCCGTTGCGTGACTCGGTGGTGTGTGGATGTACACCGACGGGTCAGCCGCAATCCTGCCGCACCATCCGACTGAAAGGGGCTCATGGCGCGCATGAAACGTCCTCCCAGTGGGTAGGACGTCACGTTCGTCCTGCAAGCCACCCGACGACGCCAGCCAGCCTAACCGGATCAATCGAAGGTGCACAGGGACAGGGAGGCGCAAACCTGCAGGATGTCGGGTCCGTCCTGGACAGCATGTCCAAACCGGAGGCTGATGTTCACTCTCAGCCCATGTGGGGGTAGCCGTGGTGGGTCGGCGGCACGAAGGACTCCTTGATCGACCGTGCCGAGGTCCACCGCAGGAGGTTCTGGGCGGCCCCCGCCTTGTCGTTGGTGCCCGACGCCCGGCCCCCGCCGAAGGGCTGCTGGCCGACCACGGCGCCGGTGGGTTTGTCGTTGATGTAGAAGTTCCCGGCGGTGAAGCGCAGCTCCTCCACGGCCTGGGCGATGGCGTAACGATCCTGCGCGATCACCGAGCCGGTCAGGCCGTACGGGGCGGCATCGTCGATCCGCCGGAACACGTCGTCCCAGCGGGAGTCCTCGTAGACGTGGACGGCGAGGATCGGGCCGAAGTACTCGGTCCGGAAGATCTCGCCGCGGTGGTCCGAGGAGACCAGCACGGTGGGCCGGACGAACCAGCCGATCGCGTCGTCGTACTGGCCGCCCGCCGCCAGCTCGACCGTCGGGTCGGCCTTGGCGCGGTCGATGGCTTCCCGGCTCTTCTCGAAGGCGCGCCGGTCGATCAGGGCGCCCATGAAGTTGGACAGGTCGGTCACGTCGCCCACGGCGAGCGCGTCCACCTCGGCCAGGAGGTCGTCCTTGATCTTCTGCCAGAGGCTGCGCGGCAGGTACGCGCGGGAGAGCGCGGAGCACTTCTGGCCCTGGTACTCGAAGGCGCCGCGGATCAGCGCGGTCCTGAGGATGTCCGGGTCGGCCGAACGGTGCGCGAGCAGGAAGTCCTTGCCGCCGGTCTCGCCGACGATCCTCGGGTACGTGCGGTAGCCGCCGATGTTGGCGCCGACGGTCTGCCACAGGTGCCGGAAGGTGGCGGTGGAGCCGGTGAAGTGCAGCCCGGCGAGCGCCGGGTCGGCCAGCGCGACCGGGGAGACCTGCAGGCCGTCGCCGGTCACCAGGTTGATCACCCCGGGCGGCAGGCCGGCCGCCTCCAGCAGCCGCATCAGGTGGTACGCGGCCAGGGTCTGGGTCGGCGCGGGCTTCCAGACCACGGTGTTGCCCATCAGCGCGGGGGCGGTGGGCAGGTTGCCCGCGATCGCGGTGAAGTTGAACGGCGTGATCGCGTAGACGAAGCCCTCCAGCGGGCGGTGGTCCGTGCGGTTCCAGACGCCGGGCGAGGAGATCGGCTGGTCGGCCAGGATCTGCCGGGCGAAGTGGACGTTGAAGCGCCAGAAGTCGATCAGCTCGCAGGCGGAGTCGATCTCGGCCTGCTGAACGGTCTTGGACTGGCCGAGCATGGTGGCCGCGTTCAGCGTCTCCCGCCAGGGACCGGAGAGCAGGTCGGCGGCGCGCAGGAACACCGCGGCACGGTCGTCGAAGGAGAGCGAGCGCCACTGCCGCCCGGCGGCCAGCGCCGCGTCCACCGCCGCCCGGGCGTCCTCCCGGGTGGCGTTGCCGAGCACGCCCAGCTTGGCCGCGTGGTGGTGCGGCTGGACCACCTCGATCCGCTCGCCGCCGCCGAACCGCTGCTCGGCGCCGATGGTCATCGGCAGCGGGACCTGTTCGGCCGCCAGCTCGTCCAGCCGCCGGACCAGCCGGTCCCGCTCCGGGCTGCCGGGCGCGTACGCGTGCACCGGCTCGTTGACCGGGGTCGGCACCTCGGTGACTGCGTCGATGGGCATGGCGGCTCCGTCCTGCTGGCTGATCGGCTGTCGGTCCAGCCTGACCAGCGACGGCCCGATCCGCCCGCTCAGACACGCGGACGGCGGACGTGGCGCCCGCCACTGCGGCCCCGGCCGGGCGCGCTCAGCCGGTGATCCGGCCCGCCAGCTCGACCGCCTCGGCGAGGGTGTCCACCACCGGGACGCCGACCGGCTCCAGCTTCTCCCTGGTGTGCGAGCCGCCGGTGTACAGCACGGCGTGCGCGCCCACGCTCAGCGCCGCCAGGGCGTCGTCCGCGGCGTCGCCGATCAGCACCGTACGGGCCGGGTCCACCTGCTCGCCGAGCGCCGCCAGGTGCCGGACCAGGTGCTCCGCCTTCTGCCCGCCGGCCGGGCCGCTGCGGCCGTCGACCCGCAGGAAGTGGCCGGTCAGGCCGAAGGTGTCGACCAGCGGCACCAGCTGCTCGTGCACGTACAGCGACAGCAGCGACTGGCTGTGGCCGGCCGCCTCCCAGCCGGCCACCAGGTCGCGGGCGCCCTCGGTCAGCCCGCAGGACGGGCTCAGCTCGCGGTAGCGGTCGTGGAAGGCGTCGTCCAGCTTCAGCCACTCCTCCGTGGAGGGGTCCCGGCCGAGCAGGCGCCGGTAGAAGCGCGGGATCGGGATCTCGTACTGCTCGCGGTACTCCTGCAGGCTCATCGGCCCGACGCCGATGGTGGCGAAAGCGGCATTGCTCGCCCCGAGCACTGCTTCCATGTCGTGGAAGAGAGTGCCGTTCCAGTCCCAAACGATGTGAGTGCGCACGGGGGACAACGGTAACGCCGGGCACGGGCACGCCGGTAGGGCGGAGCTCACGCACCCGCCCCGGGGCACCCCTCCGTCGGGCACCCGTCGCGTACTGGCTGTGCACCCGCCTCAGGCGAGCAGCGCGGGGATCTCCTGGGTCGCGAACCAGAGCAGGTCGTGGTCCTCGGCGCCGTCCACGGTGAACTGGGCGTCCTGGTCGCCCGCATCGGCCGCGGCGACCGCCGCCACCGCCGCGGCGACGTCCGTGACCACCTCGTCGTCGGACACGTCCGCGTGCACCGCCGCCGCCTTGGCCAGCCGCACCGGACCGGCCAGCACCACCCGGCCCAGCGAGGCCTGGTCCTGGTACTCGTCACCGGGGAACGGCCCCACCGAGCCGTCGGCCACGTCCAGCGCCACCACGACCCGGCGGCGCGGGGCGTCCGGGTCGGCGGCCAGCAGCCGCAGCGAGGCCTGGGCGGCGCGGTTCAGCGCCGCGTACTCCAGCTCCTCGATGTCGTCGCTGACGTACCACTCGCGCAGCGCGGGCGTCACGGCGTACGCCGCGGACTGCTCCAGGGCGCCGCCCTCGTGCGCCGCCGCCAGGCCGGTCAGGGTGGTGGGCACGTACACGCGCATCGGTGGCACTCTCCGGTTCGGTCCAGCGGGCTTCGTCCAGCGGAACGGATTCTCCAGCGCCCCAAGAATAAGCTCCGCCGGGCTCCCGTGATCACCTCCGGTCCCGGGTCCGGCCGATCACCGCACGGCCCGCAACGCCTCCCGGCTGGTGCGCAGGGCGCTCTCCAGGACCGCGCCGCGGCGGGCCGGGTCCATCATGTTCGGGCCCATCACCGCGAGGTCCGCCAGGGTCGGCGCGAGCAGCTGCACCCGGACGCCCTCAGCCCGCAGCAGCACGGCCTCGCGCAGCAGCTGCCGGGTGACGGCGCGGCGGTAGCGGCTGACCAGCTGCGCCAGCACTCCGCGCGGACGGTCCCGGGCGCGCCACTCGCGCAGCGCGGCCAGGGTGTCGCGCCCGCGTGCCGCCGGCCCCGACCCGTCGGCGCGCACGGCCCGCTCCACCCGCTCGGGCCGGGGATCCAGCCGCAGGGCCATCGGGGCCAGCACGTACACCTCGTCCAGCCCCCGGCCGAGCAGCAGGTCCGCGTTGGTCGCCGACCAGCAGCCGCCGTCCACGTAGGCCGAGCCGTCCAGGCGCACCGGAGCGAACCACCCGGGGATCGCGCAGGAGGCCATCACGGCGTCGGCGACCGCGACCGCCGGAGCGTCCGGGTCGCCGAAGACCACCCGGCGGCCGTTGCGGTAGTCCACGGCGGCGACCCGCAGGGGCGAGCCGGCCGCGTCACCGGCGCCCACGGCCCGGGAGTCCACGTCCGCGGCGCACGTGTCCGGAGCGGCCGCGCCCGGCCAGCCGCCCGGTCCGAGCAGGCCGCGCACCAGCTCGCCGACCGGCGCCAGCGAGCCGCGGCCGTGCGGCGCCATCGCCGAGACCATGGTCAGCAGGGGGTACTCGCGCGGGTGCCGGACGGCGTCGCGCAGCAGGTCGGGCGAGCCGATGCCGGCCCGGGGGCGGGGCGGTGTCGCACCGCCGACCGCCGTTTCGTAGTCGAAGGCGATCCCGGCCAGCGGGCCGTCCTCGATCGGCAGGCCGCGCTGGTGGTCGCGCAGCTGCTCGGGACGGACACCGCCGGACAGCATCGCCGCGAGGATCGCGCCCGCCGAGGTGCCGAGCAGGACGTCGGCGTCGCCCGGCTGCCGACCGGTGGCCTCCTCGACGGCGCACAGCGCGCCGACCGTCCAGGCCGCTCCGAGCATCCCGCCGCCGCCCAGGACCAGGCCGCGACGGGGTGCGCCCCCGGCGCGCGCGGCGGTGTCCGCGCCCGCCGGGGTCGGCACCACTACTGCCCGTGTCGTCATTCCGGCCGCCCGTCGTCGTGGGGAGGCGGCTGCCCCGCTCCCCTCGGTTCCCGGTCAGGCTCCGATGGTGCGCGCCGGGCAGGGACGGCGCAATGCGACAGCCCGGCGCCGCCACCCGGTCCGCCCAGTCGGAGCGTCCCCTTTTGGGCCGTACGGCTCGCCGCCGCACGTCAACCGGGCGCCACGGGGCCACCGCGCCGACCCGTCGCCGCACTGGCCGGTTCACCCGGATAGGTGAACTCGCAGACCGGCTCCGGCCGCCCGGGAAAGGCGTTGCGGCCCCGCGCGGCACGCCGCCAGCCTGAGACCCGTCCGTACTCGCACCACCCAGTCGAGGAGCCCCCGTGACCGCCCGTCCCCACGCCCGCCCCGAGGCCCGTCCCGACGCCCGCCGCGCCGCCCACCCGCACCACCGCCCGCGCACCGCCGACGGCGGCGCCTGCGACCCGGCCGGGCGCCGTCCCCGGCACCCGCGCGCCGCCTGCACCGGCACTCCCGGGCACGACCCCCGGGCGCTGGCCTCCCGGTTCGCCCACCAGCTGGTCGAGGTGCTGACCGGCGTCCGGCCCTCCGGCCAGCTGATGCGGCACACCAGCCTGGACGGCTACGGGCAGCTCGCCTCGCTGGTCCGGACGGGCGCGCTGCGCCGCGGCGGGGCCGCCGACCGGCCGAGGCTCGGCCCGGTGCACGACCGCTCGCCCTCGCCCGACGCCGTCGAGGCCTGCGTCCGGGTCGACCTCGGCCGGCGGCACCACATGGTGGCCTTCCGGCTGGAGCAGCGCGGCCCGGCCGGGCAGTGGCAGTGCACCGCCGTGGAGGCCCGGTGACCGCGCACGGCCCGGGAACGGCGCAGGGCGCCGCCCCCGTCCGGGAGCGGCGCCCTGCGTGGCGTCCTGCGGCCTGCTCAGGCCTTGCGGCGACGGCCCTTGGCCGACTTGGCGGCCTTGCGGCGCTCGGCGCGGGTCATCCCGTCGCCCTCGTCCTCCGGCGCGAGGTCCTCGAAGTCGCCCTCGACCACGCCGCCGCCGATCTCGTCCGAGGGGGCGGTGTAGTGCAGCCGCTGCGGCTTCGGGGCCTCCAGGCCCTTGGCCTTGATCTCCGGGCGGGCGGCGTCCTTCTCCAGCTTGTCGAGCACCACCTGGGCGTCCTCGACCGGGACCTCCTCGACCTGCTGCTCGACCTGGACCTCCAGGTTGAACAGGTAGCCGACGGACTCCTCCTTGATGCCCTCCATCATCGCGGTGAACATGTCGAAGCCCTCGCGCTGGTACTCGACCAGCGGGTCGCGCTGCGCCATGGCCCGCAGGCCGATGCCCTCCTGGAGGTAGTCCATCTCGTAGAGGTGCTCGCGCCAGCGGCGGTCCAGCACCGACAGCACGACCCGGCGCTCCAGCTCGCGCATGATCTCCGCGCCGAGCTGGTCCTCGCGGGCGCCGTACTGCCCCTGGATGTCCTCCTGGACGACCTTGACCAGGAACTCCGGGGTCAGGCCGGCCGTGCCGCCGGCCTCCTCCTCCAGGTCCGCCAGGTCCAGGGTGACCGGGTAGAGCTGCTTGAGCGCGGACCAGAGCTTGTCCAGGTCCCAGTCGTCCTCGAAGCCCTCGCCGGTGGCCGCCTTGACGTAGGCCTCGACGGTGTCGTCCATGAAGTGGCCGACCTGCTCCTGCAGGTCCTCGCCCTCCAGCACGCGGCGGCGCTCGCCGTAGATGACCTCGCGCTGGCGGTTGAGCACCTCGTCGTACTTGAGGACGTTCTTGCGGATCTCGAAGTTCTGCTGCTCGACCTGGGTCTGCGCGGACGCGATCGCGCGGGTGACCATCTTGGACTCGATCGGCACGTCCTCGGGCACGTTGGCCATCGAGAGCACGCGCTCGACCATGCCGGCCTTGAACAGGCGCATCAGGTCGTCGCCCAGCGACAGGTAGAAGCGGGACTCGCCCGGGTCGCCCTGACGGCCGGAGCGGCCGCGCAGCTGGTTGTCGATCCGGCGGGACTCGTGCCGCTCGGTGCCGAGGACGTAGAGGCCGCCGGCCTCCTTGACCTCGTCCTGCTCGGCCTTGACCGAGGCCTTGGCCTTCTCCAGCGCGGCCGGGAAGGCGGCCTCGTACTCGTCCGGGGTGTCCGTCGGGGTGAGCCCGCGCTGCGCCAGCTCGGCGGCGGCCAGGTGGTCGGCGTTGCCGCCCAGCATGATGTCGGTGCCGCGGCCGGCCATGTTGGTGGCGACGGTGACGGCGCCCTTGCGGCCGGCCTGCGCGACGATCTGCGCCTCGCGCTCGTGGTGCTTGGCGTTCAGCACCTCGTGCGGGATGCCGCGCTTGCGCAGCTCCTGCGACAGGTACTCGGACTTCTCGACCGACACGGTGCCGACCAGCACCGGCTGGCCCTTCTCGTGCTTCTCGGCGATGTCCTCGACCACGGCGGCGAACTTGGCCGGCTCCGACTTGTAGATCAGGTCGGGCTGGTCGATGCGCAGCGGCGTCTTGTTGGTCGGGATCGGCACCACGCCGAGCTTGTAGATCTGGTGGAACTCGGCGGCCTCGGTGGTGCCGGTACCGGTCATGCCCGCGAGCTTGTCGTACAGGCGGAAGAAGTTCTGCAGGGTGATGGTGGCCAGGGTCTGGTTCTCGTTCTGGACCTCCACCCCCTCCTTGGCCTCGATCGCCTGGTGCATGCCCTCGTTGTAGCGGCGGCCGGCCAGGATGCGGCCGGTGTGCTCGTCGACGATCATGACTTCGCCGTTCATGACGACGTAGTCCTTGTCCGCCTTGTAGAGCTCCTTCGCCTTGATGGCGTTGTTCAGGAAGCCGACCAGCGGGGTGTTCACCGACTCGTAGAGGTTGTCGATGCCGAGGTAGTCCTCGACCCGGCTGACGCCCTCCTCCAGGATGCCGACGGTGCGCTTCTTCTCGTCGACCTCGTAGTCGCGGTCGATCTTCAGGCGCTGCACCAGCTTGGCGAAGTCGGCGTACCACTTGGTCGCCTGGTCGGCCGGGCCGGAGATGATCAGCGGGGTGCGGGCCTCGTCGATGAGGATCGAGTCGACCTCGTCGACGACCGCGAAGTTGTGGCCGCGCTGGACGAGTTCGTCCTTCGACCAGGCCATGTTGTCGCGCAGGTAGTCGAAGCCGAACTCGTTGTTCGTGCCGTACGTGATGTCCATGCCGTACTGGCGCTTGCGCTCGGCGGGCGTCATGTTGCCCAGGATCACGCCGACTTCGAGGCCGAGGAAGCGGTGCACCCGGCCCATCCACTCCGAGTCGCGCTCGGCGAGGTAGTCGTTGACGGTGATCAGGTGGACGCCCTTGCCGGTCAGCGCGTTCAGGTACGCGGGCAGGGTGCCGACGAGGGTCTTGCCCTCACCGGTGCGCATCTCGGCGACGTACCCGAAGTGCAGGGCCGCGCCACCCATGAGCTGGACGTCGTAGTGCCGCTGTCCGAGCACGCGCTTGGCGGCCTCCCGGACGGTGGCGAACGCCTCGGGGAGGATGTCGTCCAGGCTCTCGCCGTCGGCGAGGCGCTGCTTGTACTCGTCGGTCAGCGCGCGCAGCTCGGCGTCGGTGAGGTTGACGAAGTCCTCTTCGATGGAGTTGACCTGGGCAGCAATCCGCTGCAGCTTGCGAAGGATCTTGCCTTCGCCTGCGCGCAGGATCTTGTCGAAGACGGACACTTGAGCGGGCTCCTTGCCTGTATTGGCACTGGACGACTGCACGGCGGGTCCACCCCACCGCACGGGCCATCGTATGCGAGGAGTCCAATGCCCCGGGAGGTGCGTCAGCACGGTATTCCCGTGTCACCCGCGCGAGCACATGGCCCGATAGCACCGTCCACCGGGACAAATCGGTCGACGGGCCGAGGAGTTGGCCACAAAAGCGGATGCCCGCTATTCCGTTCCGGAGAAATAATCCGTTCATGGAAGAGCCCCGAAGCGAACCGGCCACCCTCACCACCGAGCGCCTCGTGCTGCGCGCCCCGGGGGAATCGGACATCGACGCCGTCTTCGCCGCCTGCCAGGACGCGGAGATCCAGCGCTGGACGGTCGTCCCCTCCCCGTACCGGCGCGAGGACGCGGAGTTCTTCGTGCGCGATCTCGCCGTCGACGGCTGGCGCACCGGCGCGAACCGGATCTGGTGCGTCTTCGAGCGCGGGTCCGGCGCCCTGGTCGGCTCGCAGGGCCTCGTCCTGCGCGAGAACGACCCGGGCTGCGCCGAGATCGGCTGGTGGGCCACGAAGGAGTTCCGCGGCCGCGGCTACACGGTCGAGGCCGCCCGCGCGGTCTCCCGCTTCGGCCTGCGCGTACTCGGCCTGCGCCGCCTGGAGTGGATGGCCTACGTCGGCAACGACGGCTCCCGCGCGGTCGCCGAGCGGGTCGGCTACCGCTTCGAGGGCACGATGCGCTCGTACGCCGAGCAGCGCGGCGTCTTCCACGACGCCTGGGTCGCCTCGCTGCTGGCCTCCGACCTGGACTGAGGCGGTCCCGGGGCCGCCCCCGGCGCCCGGGACGGCTGTCAGCGCCCGGGGCTACGCTCGCCGGCATGACCGCCGCAGCCCCGTACAGCGCCCCCGTCACCGTCCTGAGCGCCGACGACGCCCGCCGGATCGCCCTGCGGGCCCAGGGCCTGCTCGGCGCGCCCGACCGCCGGGCCGGGGTGCGCGGGGTGCTGCGGCACCTGGGCGCCGTCCAGCTGGACACCATCTCGGTGCTCGCCCGCTCGCACGAGCTGGTGCCGTACGCCCGTCTCGGCGCGGTCGGCCGCCCGGCGGTCGAGGCGGCGTACTGGGGCGGCGGCACGAGCTTCGAGTACTGGTCGCACGCGGCCTGCGTCCTGCCGGTCGAGGAGTGGCCGCTGTTCGCGTTCCGGCGCCGCCGCTACCGCGACCGCGGCCACCTCTGGGGCCACCAGGTCACGCCCGAGGCCTACCGGCTGGTCCTCGACCGGCTGCGCGCCGAGGGGCCGCTGACCTCCACCGAGCTGGGCGGCGCCAAGAAGACCGCCGAGTGGTGGGACTGGTCCGACACCAAGATCGCGGTCGAGCGGGCGCTGGCCTTCGGCGACGTGGTCTGCACCGAACGACGGAGCTGGAAGCGGGTCTACGCGCTGGCCGAACAGGCCATCCCGGACGCACTGTTCGGGCAGGAGCGGTCGGACGAGGAGTGCGTGCGCACCCTGGTCGCCCAGGCCGGCGCCGCGCTCGGCGTGGCCACCCGGGCCGATCTGCTGGACTACCACCGGCTGCGCGCCGAGGAGTTGGACCCGGTGCTCGCCGACTGCGGGCTCGTCCCGGTCGAGGTGGCCGGGTGGGGCCCGGACGGCACCCCGGCCCCGGCCTGGGCCGACCCGGCCGCCCTGGCCACCACCCCGCGCGGACGCCACCGCACCACGCTGCTCTCACCGTTCGACTCGCTGATCTGGGACCGCGCCCGCACCGAGCGGATCTTCGGAATGTCGCACCGGCTGGAGGCCTACACCCCCAAGCACAAGCGGGTGCACGGCTACTTCGCGATGCCGCTGCTGGCCGGCGGCCGCCTGGTCGGCCGGGTCGACCCGGCCCGCGAGGGCCGCACCCTGATCGCTCGACAGGTCTCGCTGACCGACGACCGGGGCCGCGGCGCCCGGCACCTCGAACCGCTGGCGACGGCCCTGCGCGAGGCGGCGGCCTGGGTCGGCTGCGACACGGTACGGGTCGAGGCGCTGCACGACGAGCGGCTGCGCCCGGCCCTGGAGAAGCTGCTCGCGGACGGGTGAGCCCGGCCGCGCGGGAGCGGCCGGCCGGACGGGTGTGCCCGGCCGGCCCGGCTCACCCTATTTCGAGGATCTTCTCCCGCATCGCGTACACCACGGCCTCCATCCTGGAGTGCAGTTGGAGCTTCTCCAGGATGTTGCGCACGTGGTTCTTCACGGTGTTCTCGCTGATGAACAGCTCCTTGGCGATCTCCCGGTTGTTCATCCCGGTCGCCACCAGCTTGAGCACCTCCAACTCCCGGTCGGTGAGCCGGGGTGCGGGCACCAGGTCCCGGTCGTCGGAGCGGCGCTGGATCATCGACTTGAACTCGGTGAGCAGCTTGGAGGCCATCGAGGGGCTGATCTGCGACTGCCCGTCGGCGACCGCGCGGATCGCGGTGGCGACCTCGTCGGTGGAGATCTCCTTCAGCAGGTAGCCGGTGGCACCCGCCTTGATCGCCTCGTAGAGGTCGGCCTCCTCGTCGCTTATCGTCAACATGATGATCTTGGTGCTGGGCGCCACGTCCTTGATCGCCGTGCAGGCCTCGATCCCGCTGCGGCGCGGCATCCGGACGTCCATCAGGATGATGTCGGGCAGCAGGTCGGCGGCCTTCAGCACTGCCTCGGCGCCGTCCCCCGCCTCGCCGACGACCTTGATGTCCGGCTCCTCCGCCAGGACGATCTCCAGCCCCCGCCGGAACAGCGCGTGGTCGTCCACCACCAGCACACGGATCGGCTCACCCCGGTGCGGCGCGTACGCGGGCTCCTCCTCCGGCCCCAACGGCAGCCCGGGCCCAGCCGCGGGCCCCAGCCCGAAGTGATCCCCCATCCGCTCCTCCCCCTTCGCGGGTCGTCGTGCGCCAATCATTCCACGCCCGGGCCCCGCCACGGTCACCCTCCGGTGCCAATTCCCTCGCATCGGGTGACCCCTGCCCCGAGACCCGACCGCGGTCGAACCATCCGACCCCCGAACGCCGGTGACCCCGGCGGCCGCGGCCACCGGGGTCACCCCTCCATCGCTGCTCGGACGGTCAGTCCTCGTCGTCGGCCCCGCCGATCGCGCCGCCCGCGCCACTGCCCGGCCCGGCCTGCAGGTCCGTCTGCAGGTGGATGACACCGTAGTTGTAGCCGTGCCGGCGGTAGACGACGCTGGGCAGGCCGCTGTCCTTCTCCACGAAGAGGTAGAAGTCGTGGCCGACCAGCTCCATCTCGTAGAGCGCCTGGTCCAGCGCCATGGGGGCGGCCGGGTGCGTCTTCTCCCGGACCACCAGCGGGCCTTCGCCCTCCACCTCCAGGGATCCCATCATGGTCTTGCGGACGGCGCCGTTCGTGCCGCCCTCCAGCGACGGCTCCGGCAGCGCGGCCAGGGCCGCGGTCGCCTCGGCGACGCTGATGGGGGTGCGGCCGTTCGCGCCGCCCTTGTGCACCCGGCGCCGGTCTGCGGACTTGCGCAGCTGCGCGTCGAGCTTCGCCGAAGCCAGGTCGAGCGCCGCGTACGGGTCACCGGCGGCGGCTTCGGCCCGGATCACCGGCCCACGGGTACGGAGGGTGATCTCCACCCGCTCCGACCGGTCGGCCTGCCGCGGGTTGTGCTCCTTGGACACCTCGACGTCGAGGCTGATCACCTTGCCGTCGAACTTCTGGACCTTCTCCAGCTTCTCGGCCACGTGCTCGCGGAACCTCTTGGGCACCTCGGTCTTGCGGCCCTTGACGACGATGTCCACGCAGAACTCCGATCCCTCGTGCTGACGCCGATCCGGGTGCTACCGGATCGGGCTGAGACCCAGCTGGACCAGCCCATCCACTGCCGGCCCCCCGCCCCCCGCCAGCGGCGGGAAACGACTGGCCCTCACCTCACTTCCTCCCCACCAGGGACGGTTGAAACCCCCCTGGTGCCTTATCGAACACCTCGCGCGGGGTTTTCGCCTCCCCGGGCGGGAAGGGGGGTATGACCCGATACTGCGATCGGGCGGTCAAGCTGTTGCACCCTGTCTACCCTCCCCAGGGTGAAGTATGGGTAAATACCTGGACAAC
The DNA here is from genome assembly GCF_040303045.1 of Kitasatospora sp. NPDC096140. NCBI lineage: Bacteria > Bacillati > Actinomycetota > Actinomycetes > Kitasatosporales > Streptomycetaceae > Kitasatospora > Kitasatospora sp. NPDC096140. The sequence goes on along the minus strand of NZ_JBEOUW010000012.1, from coordinate 13,237 downwards.
GACCCCCATACGGCGCATCCTTTGCTCACTCCCCGTGCCTGTCGCCGCCAGGAGCAGCCGTGCCGCCGCATCCCCCCACCATCCGTCCACCGTCCGCACACGGACCGTTCGGCCACGCACTGGCCGGGCTGCTGGACGTCCTGCTCCCCGCGAACTGCGCCGGCTGCGGCAGCGAACGCACCCAGCTCTGCCCGGCCTGCCGACGGGTCCTCGCCACCGCGCGGCCCGGCCCGACCCTGCTGCCCTGGGCGCACGCCGCCGCGCCGTACGCCGACCCGGTCCGGCAGTTGCTGCTCGCGCACAAGGAGCGGGGCGCCCTGCGGCTGGCCGGTCCGCTCGGCGAGGCCCTCGGCCGGGCGGTGCGCTCCGCGCTGGGGCCGCGGGCCGGTGCCGCCCCGCTGCTCCTGGTGCCGATGCCCTCGACCCGCGCGGCCGTCCGTGCCCGCGGACACGACCCGACGCTGCGGCTGGCCGGGGCCGCCGCCCGCTCGCTGCGCCGGGCCGGCCTGGACGCCCGGGCCGCGTCGATGCTGCGTCACGCCCGACCGGTCGCCGACCAGACCGGGCTGAACGCGGCGGAGCGCCGCCGCAACCTGCACGGAGCGCTCACCGTGCTGCCGCGCGCGCGGGCGGGACTGGCGGGGCGTCACCCCGTCCTGGTGGACGACCTGGTGACCACCGGGGCCAGCCTCGCCGAGGCCGCCCGGGCGCTGGCCGACGCCGGCCTGCCGGCCCGGGCCGCCGCCACGGTCGCCGCGACCGAGGTGCACCCGGCGGGGTGACGGGGGCCGAGCGGCGCCCGCGGGGGCGTCAGCCCGTACGGACGCTGCGTCGAACCGGCCCGGACGGCGTGTCGGCCCGCGCGGACGCGGCGTCAGCCCGCGTCGGGACCCGCCGTCAGCCCGCGTCCGGACCCGCCGTCAGCCCGCGTAGAAGAAGGACCGCGGCTTGTCGATCAGCGGGGCCTCCCGCCACTGGTTGTTGACGAGGCGGTAGGCCTTGAGCTCGCTCGGCTTGCCGTCCGGCTGCTTGACCTCCGCCATCGCGAGCACCGGCGGCGCCTGGGTCAGGCGGTCGCCCCGGGACTCCGAGGCCGCGACGGTCATCATGCTCTCGGCGCTCTGCAGCTGGGTGTCCGTGCTCTGCGACCCGTCGGTGCTGATGAAGTAGAGCTGCTGGGTCCGGTCGGCCTCCTTGCCCAGCACCAGCAGCTGGTCGGTCTCCGCCCAGGACACCGAGGCGACGTCGGTGAGCGTGGGGGCCGCCCGGCGCAGCCCGGTGATCTTCACCGTCGGTGCCTGCGGGGTGCCGCCGTGCACCACCAGGCCGAACATCAGCGAGCGGATGGCCACGCCCGGGGTCTTGACCACCAGGGCCACCCGGACGCCGTCCGAGGAGATCTTCAGCGACTGCACGGTCTGCCCGGTCAGGCCCTCGACCGGAACGGTGTACGACTTGTTGCCGCGCACCATGACCACCCGCTGCCCCTGCTGGTTGCGGTCCACCACCCACAGGTCGCTGCGGCCGTCCCAGCTGGGCGAGGCGAAGCCGTCCTCCTTGTCGCCGGACTTCGCCTGCGAGGTGAGCACCGGATCGCCCAGGCCCACCGCGGCGTCCGTCAGCGGCACCGAGTAGACCTGGTGGCCGTCCTCGCTGATCGCGGCGGCCTGGGAGCCGCTCCGGCTGACCGCGATGGCGCCCAGCCCCGGCTTGGTGTTCGACTGCGGTCGGCCGAGGATCCCGTGGACCGGGTCCCCGGGGCGGCCCTCGTCGGTCGCCACCAGGGCGCCGTCGGCACGCTGGTAGTACTGCGTCGTGGGCGTCGGCCCGGCCAGGGCGCCCGGGCCGGTGGCCGGCACGTCGGTGCGGCTGGCGGTGCAGGAGCCGCGCTGCCCCTTCAGTTCCAGCCGCTCGACCTGGCCCTTGCCCTGGTCGGCGAGGGTGTAGAAGAGCTGGGTCGCCATCCGCCGGCACGCCATCGGCTCGCTGACGTCCGCCTCGCCGAGCTGCACGTGGGCGATCCGGCTGTCGTCGATGGTCACCCGGTCGACCCTGGCGCCGTTCGGGAAGGCCGTCCGGACCACCGGCGAGAGCCAGGTCGAGGGCCCGTCGGCCAGCGCCTGGGCGGCCGTGGTCAGCGGGTCTATTCGGCGCCGCAGGTAGATCGGGTCGGCGACCAGCACCTCCTGGCCGGCGTTGCCGGAGGCCACCGCGGACGGGTCCGGCGCGGTGTAGAAGAACCGCTCGACCTGCCGGAAGCTGTTCCGGAAGTTGGTCTCGTTCATGATCACGCCGGGCGGCAGCTTGTCGATCCGCCACTCGCCGTCCTTCTCCCGGACGAAGGTGAAGTCGGAGGAGACGTTGTTGTTCTGCCCGGCCACCTGCAGGTACGAGCGCTTCTCGTCGACGCTGGCGACCAGCTGCCCGCTCACCGTCACCGTGGCCTGGGCATCGGTGTCGACGACGTCCTGGCCACCGGGGATGGTCGTGGACGAGAGCACCCGGATCCCGGCCTCCGGCTTCCAGGCCGCGGCGGCGCTCTCGGTGAGGTACTTGCGCGCGGTCTCGTACCCCTCGTCGGCGGTCACCGCGTCCAGGAACCCGGTCAGCAGCTCGCGCGGCTTGGCGCCCTTGCCCGGCGCCACCGGGTAGACCCTGGCCTGCAGGTTCTTGTCCGCCGAGCCTTGGGACAGCTCCACCTTGGTGATGCCGCCGGAGTCGGGCATGGCCGCGCAGCCGCTCGCCGTCAGGGCGAGCAGCGCGCCGGCCACCGCGAGGAGCCGCGGCTCAGTCCTGTTGCTCGTCCCTCGCACGCTGCGACCCCTCCACGTCCGTCCCACCCGTCATGTCCGGCTCCGCCGTCCGCTGTGCCACCGACGGCCGTCCGGGCGTCGGGTCCACCATGACCTGGGCGCCGGTCGCCCCGTAACCCGCCCCCGCCGTCCGCACGTCCGAGGGGTCCGAGCGCGGGCCCTCGGGCATCCGGCTCCGACCGAGGCCGGGGCCGATGTTCAGCACCCCGCCGAGCCCGCTGCCGAAGCCGAAGCCGGCTCCGCCGCCGTCCGGCGCCTCCGTGGGCTCCTCGGCGACGGCCATCGCCGTCGAGCCGACCGGGCTGATCGCCCGACGGTACGGCATGCCGTACGTGCCCAGGCCCCGGTTGTTGCGGGAGTCCTCCGGTTCGAGGCGGAACGGCGCCCGGGAGATCTCGCCGCCGCGGGTGCGCGGCAGGGTGAGCCGGAAGTGCGACCCGCCGCCGGGCTCGCCCCAGGCCTGGAGCCAGCCGCCGTGCAGGTGGGCGTCCTCGACCGCGATGGACAGGCCGAGGCCGGTGCCGCCGGTGGTCCGCACCCGGGACGGGTCGGCCCGCCAGAAGCGGTGGAACACCCGGGACGCCTCGCCCGGCTTGAGGCCGATGCCGTAGTCGCGCACGCCGACCGCGACCGCGCCGTCCGCCGAGCCCAGCCGGACCACCACGTCGCGGCCCTCGCCGTGCTCCAGCGCGTTGACCACCAGGTTGCGCAGGATGCGCTCGATCCGGCGGGAGTCCACCTCGGCCAGCACCGGCTCGCCGTCGCCGCGGATCACCACCGCGCTGCCCTTGGCCTCGGCCAGCGGCTCGGCGGCCTCCACCACCCGGCCGACGATCTCCCGCAGGTCGACCGGCTCGGCGTCCAGGATGGCGGCGCCGGCGTCGAAGCGGCTGATCTCCAGCAGGTCGGCGAGCAGCGACTCGAAGCGGTCCAGCTGGCCCTGCAGCAGCTCCGCGGAGCGGGCCGCCATCGGGTCCAGGTCCTCGCGGCTGTCGTAGATGAGGTCCGCGGCCATCCGCACCGTGGTCAGCGGGGTGCGCAGCTCGTGCGAGACGTCCGAGACGAACCGCCGCTGCACCCGGGACAGCTCCTCCAGCTGGCGGATCTGTGCCTGCAGCGCGTTGGCCATCCGGTTGAACGACTCCCCGAGGCGGGCGATGTCGTCCGTCCCGGTCACCTTCATCCGCTCTTCCAGGTGCCCGTCGGCGAGCCGCTCGGAGATCCCGGCGGCCATCCGGACCGGGGTGACCACCTGGCGCACCACGACCCAGGCGATGCCGCCCATGAGGATCACCACGAACACGCCGGCGGTCGCCAGGGTGCCGGTGACCAGGTTGAGCGTGTCGGTCTCCTGGCCGAAGGAGAACACGTAGAACATCTGGTAGCTGTTCCCGGCCGGGCCGACGAACTGCATGCCGAGGGCCAGCCCGGGCTCGGACTTCACGCTGCTCTCGGGCGCGCGGTGGATCCGGGTCGGCTGGTCGAACATCTGGCCGGGCTCGGACATGAGCTTGGCCCGCAGGGTGTCCGGGATGCTGCTGGGCTGGATGTCGCCCGAGTAGCGGGGCGCGAAGCCCCCGGTGTCCGGGACGACGGCGCCGGTGCCGGGCGCCATCGCGATCACCGAGTAGACGGTCTGCCCGCTCCCGGCCAGGTCGTTGACCTGCCGCAGCAGCCAGGTGCCGGTCTCGTCGACGGTCGGGTCGGCGGTGCCCCGCAGCTTCTGGTCCCTGGCCTCGTCGATCTTCTTCTGCTCGACCTGGAAGCCGATCCTCGCCTGCGCCCGCGCGGCGTCCATCTTGGTGTCGAGCAGGCCGGTGCGCACCTGCGCCACCACGACCACGCCCAGCACCAGGACCACCGCGATGGAGGCCAGCAGGGACACCGCGACCACGCGCAGCTGGATCGACCGCCGGTACAGCGCGGTCACCCGGTGGGTGGGACGGCGCAGCTGGCGCTTCACCAGTCCGATCAGGCCGGACGGGCCGCGTCGGCGGCGGGTGGTCGAACTCAGCACGTCCCCGCGCACGGCCCCGGCCCCGTCGGTCGCGGTACCCGACGGGGTCTCGTCAGCCCGGTCCGTCACGTCAGCTGGGTCCGGCCTTGTAGCCGACGCCGCGGACGGTCACCACGATCTCGGGGCGCTCCGGGTCCTTCTCGATCTTGGAGCGGAGGCGCTGCACGTGGACGTTGACCAGGCGGGTGTCCGCCGCGTGGCGGTAGCCCCAGACCTGCTCCAGCAGCACCTCGCGGGTGAACACCTGCCAGGGCTTGCGGGCCAGCGCGACCAGCAGGTCGAACTCCAGCGGGGTCAGCGGGATGCCCCGCCCGTCCCGCTTCACGGAGTGACCGGCCACGTCGATCACCAGGTCGCCGATGGTCAGCTGCTCGGGCGTCGGCTCCTCGGCGCGGCGCAACCGGGCGCGCACCCGGGCCACCAGCTCCTTGGGCTTGAACGGCTTGGTGACGTAGTCGTCGGCACCCGACTCCAGGCCCACCACGACGTCGACCGTGTCGGTCTTCGCGGTCAGCATGACGATCGGGATGCCGGACTCGGCCCGGATCTGCCGACACACGTCGATGCCGTCCCGGCCGGGCAGCATCAGGTCGAGCAGGACCAGGTCGGGCTTGGTCTCCCGGAACGCGGCTAGTGCCTTGTCCCCGTCGGCGACGAAAAACGGCTCAAAACCCTCACCACGCAGCACGATGCCGAGCATCTCGGCCAGTGCGGAGTCGTCATCAACGACGAGGACGCGTCCCTTCATGCGTCCATCTTCTCATTACCGGATTGTGACCTGCCGCACAGCAGTGCCATTGCTCCAGAACGGCCAACTCCGACTGCCGGTGAATTCCGGCCATACCGGGCGAATGACCCCCGGTGGAGCACCGCCGAACCGTCCGCGGCGCGCCGCCCGCGCCACCTCGGCGCCCCGTTGCCGATCAGCAACCGGATCCCCATGGGGCCTGCTCCGACCCCATGGCACGATTGGCGCTGCGCGCGGGTGGAAGATCCATCCGCAGTCGCGCCCACGACGCCCCTCCGAGGAGCAGTGATGACCGACACTCCGGGCTGGGCCTCGCCCGGCTCGTCCGAGCCACCCCGCGACGGCGTCCGGCCCCCGGTCGATGCGCCCGCCGCCGTGCCCGGGCCGTCGGCACCACCGCAGGCCACCCCCGGCTGGAACGCCCACCCGGGCGAGCAGGCCCGTCCGCAGTGGGGACAGCAGCCCCCCGGCAACCGGCAGCCGTACGGCTGGGGCGCGCCGCAGAGCCCCAAGCCCGGCGTCATCCCGCTGCGCCCCCTCGGCATGGGCGAACTGCTCGACGGCGCCGTCAGCACCGTCCGCCGGCAGTGGCGGACGGTACTCGCCCTCTCGCTCGGCATGGCGGTGATCGCCCAGGGCGGCACCGTCGTGGTCGACCTGCTGGTCAAGGGCAAGACCGGCACCGCCACCCAGGCCCTGCGACTGGTGGCCGCCCTGCCGCTGCAGCTGCTGCTCGACGTGCTCGCCGCCGCGCTGCTCACCATCGTCGTCAGCCGCGCCGTGCTCGGCCGCTCCGTGACCGCCGGCGAGGCCTGGCGCGACGCCCGGCCGCGCCTCCTGCAGCTGCTCGGGCTCACCCTGCTCACCGCCCTGATGGGCCCCGGTGTGGCCCTGCTCGGCTTCGCCCCCATGTTCGGCTACAGCGCCGGAGGCGCCGACGAGCCCGCGACCACCGCGCTGCTGTCCCTGGTCGGCCTGCTGGCCCTGCCGGTGGCCGCCTGGCTGTGGATCCGCTACAGCCTCGCCGCCCCCGCACTGATGCTGGAGAAGCAGGGCGTGGCCGCCGCGCTGTCGCGCTCGCGGCGCCTGGTCCGCGGCTCCTGGTGGCGGATCCTCGGCATCACGCTGGTCAGCAAGGTGCTGTCGATCGTCGTCGCGGTCGTCATCGCCGTCCCGTTCCGCTTCCTCGGCGTACTGCTGGGCCTCGACAGTTTCGCCGGCCAGGGCCTGACCGCTGCCGCCCATGAGGGCGCCGGGATGGTCGCCCTCATGGCGGTCGCCGGGATCATCGCCGGCACCCTCACCACCCCCTTCATGGCCGCCGTCGGCGTCCTGCTCTACGTCGACCAGCGGATCCGCCGCGAGGCCCTGGACATCGAGCTCGCCCGCGCCGCCGGCCTGCCCGAGTACGGCGGCACCGGCTGGGGCGGACAGGCCGACCAGACCCCGGCGGGGCGCTGAACCGGATGCCTACCTGGGGGGACAGGCTCCTCGCCGCGGGCGGCACCCCGGTCACCGTTCCGCGCGACCCCGCGCGCGACGCCGCCCGGGACGAACTGCTCGACGCCGAGTACCACAAGCACGACCCGTCGGTCCTGCAACGGGCGATGGACTGGTTCTGGGACCACATCTCCAGCGCGCTCAGCGGCATCTCCGGCGACGGCACCGACGGCACCACCGGCCTGGTGCTCTTCCTGATCGTCGCGGTGCTGATCGGCGCCGCACTGTGGTGGCGCCTCGGCGCGCCCCGCCGCGCCGCCCGCACCCTCGGGGACGTGTACGGCGTCGAGGGCCCGCGCAGCGCCGCGCAGTACCGGGCGGACGCCGCCGGACACGCCGCCGCCGGGCGCTGGACCGAGGCCGTCCGCGAGCAGATGCGCGCCCTGGTGCGCGCCCTGGAGGAGCGGACCCTGCTCGACTCCCGCCCCGGCCGCACCGCCGACGAGGCCGCCGCCGAGGCCGGCCGGGCGCTGCCCGAACACGCCGCCGCCCTGTCCGCGGCCGCCCGGACCTTCGACGACATCGCGTACGGCGAGCGCACCGCCGACCAAGCCGCGTACCGGCTGCTGCACGAGCTGGACCGGACGCTGGAGCGCTCCCGTCCCGTCCTCGCACCGGGCCCGCCGGCCGTCCCGGCCCCCGTGCCGAACCAGGCCCCGGGAGGAACGGCATGACCGCCACCACCCCCGCGCCGCCGGTGGCCGGGACGCCCCCCGGCGCCGCCCCGACCAGCCTCGCCCCCACCGGGCGCGGCCTGTGGCGCCGCGCCCGCTGGTACCTGGCCTTCCTCGGCGCCCTGCTGATCGGCGCCCTCCTCGTGACCTCCCTCGGCCGGGACCACCTCTACCCGCCGCTCGACCCGCGCTCGTACGACGCCGACGGCGCCCACGCCGTCGTCGCGCTCCTCGAACGCCAGGGGCTCACGGCCGAGTTCACCACCGACCCGACCGGCAACCCGACCGGCCCGGACACCCTCGTGCTGCCCGAGCCCGACCTGCTCTCCGCCGACCAGCTGCGCGCCGTCGCGGCCGCCCGGCACCGACGGCTGGTCCTGATCGCCCCGGGCCCGGCCGCCCTCACCGCGCTCGCACCCGGCATCCGGCTGTCCGAGGAGGACGGCGGCCTGCCGTACGCCTCCGTCCGCAGCACCGACGCGGACTGCTCGCTCATCGAGGCCGCCCGGGCCGGCAGCGCCCACCTCGGCGGCATGCTCTACACCAGCGGCAGCCGCGGCGAGGGCTGCTACCCGCGCGGCCACGGCTACCCCCTGGTCGGCACCCGGAACGACGACGGCGGCGACGTCGTCGTGCTCGGCAGCGGCGCCTTCCTGCAGAACGGAAAGCTCGCCGCGGACGGCGACGCCGCCCTCGCGCTCGGCCTGCTCGGCTCGCAGCCCCGCCTGACCTGGCACCTGCCGGACTACTCGGCCCCGCTCGCCGAGGGCAACGGCTTCAAGAGCTTCGAGGACTACATCCCGAGCGGCTGGCACTGGGCCTACTACCAGCTCGTCGTCGCCGCCGGGCTCGCCGCCCTCTGGCGCGGCCGACGGCTCGGGCCGGTGGTCAGCGAGGACCTGCCCGTGGTGGTCCGCGCCTCCGAGACCACCGAGGGCCGGGCCCGCCTCTACCGGCGCGCCAAGGCCCACGGCCACGCCGCCGAGGCCCTGCGCCGCGCCGCCGCCCACCGCCTCGCCCCGGCCCTGGGCGTCCCGCTCCGGGCCGGCGCGCCCGACCCCGAAGCACTCTGCGCGGCCGTGGCCGACCGGCTCCCCGACCGGCCCGCCGGGGACGTCCGGGCCCTGCTGTACGGCCCGCCCCCGACCGACGACGCCGCACTGCTGCGGCTCGCCGACGACCTCGACACCCTCGAAAGGCAGGTACGGAACCCGTGACCGACCAGGCAACCGCCCAGCTCCGCACCGTTCCCGGCACGGCGACCGCCACCCCCGGCAGCACCGACCCGCGGGCCGCGCTGACCGCCCTGCGCGCCGAGATCGGCAAGGCCGTGGTCGGCCAGGACGCCGCCGTCACCGGGCTGGTGGTCGCGCTCCTCTGCGGCGGCCACGTGCTGCTGGAGGGCGTCCCCGGCGTCGCCAAGACCCTGCTGATCCGCACCCTCTCCACCGCGCTCAACCTGGAGACCAAGCGCATCCAGTTCACCCCCGACCTGATGCCCGGCGACGTCACCGGTTCGCTCGTCTACGACGCCCGCACCGCCGAGTTCTCCTTCCAGCCCGGCCCGGTCTTCACCAACCTGCTGCTCGCCGACGAGATCAACCGCACCCCGCCGAAGACCCAGGCCGCCCTGCTGGAGGCCATGGAGGAGCGCCAGGTCACGGTCGACGGCGAACCGCGTGCGCTGCCCGTCCCGTTCCTCGTCGCCGCGACCCAGAACCCGGTCGAGTACGAGGGCACCTACCCGCTGCCCGAGGCCCAGCTGGACCGCTTCCTGCTCAAGCTGGTCCTGCCGCTGCCCGACCGCGACCAGGAGTTCCAGGTCCTCGCCCGGCACGCCGCCGGCTTCGACCCCCGCGACCTCGCCGCCGCCGGCGTCCGTCCGGTCGCCGGCCCCGAGCACCTCGCCGCCGCCCGCGCCCAGATCGCCAAGCTGACCGTGTCCCCCGAGGTCCTCGCCTACATCGTCGACCTCTGCCGGGCCACCCGGCAGTCCCCGTCGCTGTCCATCGGCGTCTCCCCGCGCGGCGCCACCGCCCTGCTCGCCGCCTCGCGGGCCTGGGCCTGGCTGGCCGGCCGCGACTACGTCACCCCGGACGACGTCAAGGCGCTCGCCCTGCCCACCCTGCGGCACCGGGTCGCGCTGCGCGCCGAGGCCGAGATGGAGGGCGTCACCGCGGACTCCGTCATCCAGGCGGTCCTCGCCCAGACGCCCGCACCGCGCTGACCGGACCGGTCCACCCGCCCCTCCCGATCCCGCCCGATCCGCCCGATCCATCGCCCGCGCCCCGTCGCCCGTCGTCCCGTCGCGGGCCCCGGGGCGACGGGTCTCCGAAGGAGCGCACCGCATGGCCCTCACCGGGCGAACCGCCCTGCTCGCCGCGCTCGGCGCGCTCGTCGTGGGCCTGCTGCTGCCGTCGACGTCCGGGATCTGGCTGGTCACCGGCGTGGTCCTGCTCGCCGCCGCGGTCGACCTGGTGCTCGCCGCCCCCGTCCGCGAACTGCGGTTCGAGCGGGGCGGCGACACCACCGTCCGGCTCGGCGAGCCCGCGTCGGTCGAGTTGACCGTCACCAACCCCTCCGGGCGCCTCCTCCGCGCCCTGGTCCGGGACGCCTGGGCACCGTCGTCCTGGCGCCCCGGCACCGCCGAGACCGCCTCCCGGCACACCCTCACCGTCCCGGGCGGCGAACGGCGCCGGACCGTCACCGTGCTCGGCCCGACCCGCCGCGGCGACCACCACGCCCACCGGGTGACGGTCCGCTCGTTCGGCCCGCTCGGCCTCGCCGCCCGCCAGGGCTCCCACCTGGTCCCCTGGACGGTCCGCGCGCTCCCCCCGTTCGCCAGCCGCAAGCACCTGCCCTCCCGGCTCGCCCGCCTGCGCGAACTCGACGGCCGCACCTCGGTGCTGACCCGCGGCCAGGGCACCGAGTTCGACTCCCTGCGCGAGTACCTGCCCGGCGACGACGTCCGCTCCATCGACTGGCGCGCCAGCGCCCGCCGCAACACCGTCGCCGTCCGCACCTGGCGCCCCGAACGCGACCGCCACATCCTCGTCGTCCTCGACACCGGCCGCACCTCGGCCGGCCGCGTCGGCGACGCCCCGCGACTGGACGCCGCCCTCGACGCGGCCCTGCTGCTCACCGCGCTCGCCACCCGCGCCGGGGACCGCGTCGACCTGCTCGCCCACGACGCCGTCAAGCGCGCCACCGTGGCCGGTTGTTCGGCCCACGAGGTACTGCCCGCCTTCACCAACGCCATGGCCGGCCTGGAGCCCGCACTGCACGAGACCGACATGCGCTCGCTGGTCTCCACGGCCCTCAAGATGGCGCCGCACCGCTCGCTGATCGTCCTGCTCACCGGCCTCGACGCGGCGCCGGTCGAGGACGGCCTGCGCCCACTGCTGCCGCTGCTCACCAAGCGCCACGAGGTCGTCCTGGCCTCCGTCGCCGACCCGCGGCTGGACGTCCTCGCCGCCGGCCGCGGCACCGTCGAGGCGGTCTACGGCGCGGCGGCCGCCGAGCAGACCCGCGCCGACCGCCGCACCACCGCCGACCGCCTCACCCGGCACGGCGTCACCGTCCTCGACGCCCCGCCCGCGCGGATCGCCCCGGCGCTGGCCGACACCTACCTGGCACTGAAGGCGGCCGGCCGCCTCTGACCCGCCCCGGCAGGCGCCTCAGCGTGGCCCACGGGCGTTCAACCCCGCATTGAGCCGGGCCGCCTGACGCGTCAGGTAGTCGCGCTCGGCGAGGTTGGACGCCTTGTGCGCCGCCTCGACGTACAGCCGTGCCGCCGTCCCCGGGTCGCCGTCGCGCTCGTGGAGGTACGCCGCCACCGCGGTGTGGCGGGGCAGCGAGTCGTCGAGCTCCGCGAGCGCCGCCAGCCCGGCCCGCGGACCGTCCGCCTCGCCGACCGCCACCGCACGGTTGAGCCGGGCCACCGGACTGTCCGTCAGGCGCACCAGCTCGTCGTACCACTCGACGATCTGCACCCAGTCCGTCTCCCCGGCCGTGGGCGCGTCGGCGTGCAGCGCGGCCACGGCGGCCTGGGCCTGGAACTCGCCCAGCCGGTCGCGCCCGAGGGCCCCCTGCAGGATCCGGACACCCTCGGCGATCAACCCGGTGTCCCACCTGCTCCGGTCCTGCTCGGCCAGCGGCACCAGGCTGCCGTCGGGCGCGGTCCGGCCGGCCCGCCGGGCGTGGTGCAGCAGTATCAGGGCCAGCAGTCCCGCCACCTCGGGGTGGTCGATCGCGGCCGCGAGCTGCCGGGTGAGCCGGATGGCCTCGGCAGCGAGGTCGACGTCCCCGGAGTAGCCCTCGTTGAACACCAGGTACAGGACCCGCAGCACGGTGGAGAGGTCACCGGGCTGGTCGAACCGCACGCCGGAGACGGTGCGCTTGGCCCGGCTGATGCGCTGGGCCATGGTCGCCTCGGGCACCAGGTAGGCCTGAGCGATCTGGCGGGTGGTCAGACCGCCCACGGCCCGCAGGGTGAGCGCCACCGCCGAGGACGGCGTCAACGACGGGTGGGCGCACAGGAAGTAGAGCCGGAGCGTGTCGTCCACCTCGGTCGCCGGCCCCGGCTCCGGCTCCTGGTCGACCAGGTCCTCACGCCGGCGTCGAGCGGTGTCCGACCGCGCCGCGTCGAGGAACTTGCGCCAGGCCACGGTGACCAGCCAGCCCTTGGCATCACGGGGCTGATCATCCGGCCAGACGCGGACCGCCTCGACCAGCGCTTCCTGCACGGCGTCCTCGGCCGCCGCGAAGTCGGCTCCGCGGCGGACGAGGATCCCGAGCACGCTCGGTGTGAGGCTCCGGAGCAGGGCCTCGTTCATCGGGAGGGTCACTCCGTGATGGTCGGCGGCTCGGCCAGGAACGGACGCAGCTCCAGCCACTCGTGGATCGGCTCGCCACCGGCCCCCGGCGCCGCCGACAGCTCACCGGCCAGTTCGACGGCACGCTCGTAACTGTCGACGTCGATCACCATCCAGCCGGCGATGAGGTCCTTGGTCTCCGCGAACGGACCGTCGGTGACCGGCGGCCGGCCCTCGCCGTCGTACCGCACCCACGTCCCCTCGGGGGCGAGCGCCTGGCCGTCGACGAACTCGCCGGTCTTCTCCAGACGGGCCGCGAAGTCCTGCATGTACCGGATGTGCGCGGAGATCTCCTCCGGCGTCCACTGGTCCATCGGCACGCAGTTCACCGCGTCCGGGGCGCCTCGGTAGTGCTTGAGCAGCAGGTACTTGGCCATCGTGCTTCTCCCTCGATGCTGGTGCCACCCATTGTGGGCCGCTCTCACCCCGGGGACGGAGCGGACCACGGGTTCTCGACATCGCCGACCAAGATTTTTTCGAGAAGCTTCCGTCCCGGCCCCGCACAGGTCCGGAAACGCAAAGAACCCCTGATCCGAGTGGATCAGGGGTTCTTTGGAATGATTGTTCGGCGGCGTCCTACTCTCCCACAGGGTCCCCCCTGCAGTACCATC